>NZ_JBVJLO010000008.1:0-203993 GCF_055584685.1 Streptomyces sp. NPDC102258 | reverse complement strand
TGATTGAACCAGTGACCTCTTCCGTGTCAGGGAAGCGCTCTCCCGCTGAGCTAATCGTCCTTGGAGGTGGAGACGGGATTTGAACCCGTGTAGACGGCTTTGCAGGCCGTTGCCTCGCCTCTCGGCCACTCCACCATGGAGCTGCGGGGGTCTTCGGGAAGAAATCCCCCACGTCGAGCGGACGACGAGACTCGAACTCGCGACATCCACCTTGGCAAGGTGGTGCTCTACCAACTGAGCTACGTCCGCAGGTCACCGTGTGCGCTCCGGGGTGTGGCCCCTTCGCTCCCTGGCGACGTGTTGAACTCTAGCGGATTCCCGGGCCAGCTCAAAAACGCGTTTCCGCAGCGTGCTGCCGCCCGATCACCGCCGGTCACCCCTCGGCCACCTCACCGGCGTCATCACGTCACCGGTCATAGACTCGCAGCCGTGCATGACCTGCCTCCCCTGGCCCGCTTCGGCGGCCTCCTCGCGACCGACCTGCGTGACGTGACCTCCGACCCCGCGGCTCTGGACTCCACCGGGTTCTGGGCCGTGACCGCGGATTTCGACGGACGACTGCTCTGCGCGCGCTTCGGGGACATACGCCCCGACCCCGTCCCCGCGCCGGTCCCCGGTGCCTGGCGGGGTCCCGTCGCCGGCCAGTGGTCCTCCTCGCTCGACCGCTCCGCGTACGTCGCGGGCGTGCGGCGGATCCGTGCGTACATCGCGGCGGGGGAGGTCTACCAGGTCAACCTCTGCCGGGTGATGTCCGCGCCGCTGCCCGACCCGGCCCGGGCCGATGTCGACGCCCTCACCGCCCTGCTCGCGCGCGGCAACCCGGCCCCCTACGCAGGAACGATTCGGCTCCCGGCCCACGGCGTCGAGGTCGCCACCGCCTCCCCCGAGCTCTTCCTGAGCCGCTCCGGCCGCCACGTCGAGTCCGGCCCGATCAAGGGCACCGCCCGCACCGTGGCCGGCCTGCTGCCCAAGGACCACGCCGAGAACGTGATGATCGTGGACCTGGTGCGCAACGACCTGGGCCGGGTCTGCGCCACCGGCTCCGTCGCCGTCCCCGCGCTGTGCGCCGTCGAGGAGCACCCCGGCCTCGTCCACCTGGTCTCCACCGTCAGCGGCGAACTCGCCGAGGGCGCCGGCTGGCCCGGCCTGCTCGCCGCCACCTTCCCGCCCGGCTCCGTCACCGGCGCCCCCAAATCCTCCGCCCTGCGGATCATCGAGGAGCTGGAGACCGCCCCCCGCGGCCCCTACTGCGGGGGCATCGGCTGGGTCGACGCCGACCGGGGCACCGCCGCCCTCGCCGTCGGCATCCGCACCTTCTGGATCGACCGCGAGGCCCCCGGCGGCCCCCGCCTGTGCTTCGGCACCGGCGCCGGGATCACCTGGGGTTCCGACCCGGACGGGGAATGGGCGGAGACCGAGCTGAAGGCCGCCCGGCTGGTCGCGCTAGCGTCAGGGGACGGAACACCGGGCCCGCACGGGGCCCGCGACCTGAGTGGAGGAACCGTACGGTGAGGATCTGGCTCGACGGAACGCTGCGGGACGCCGACGACGCGAAGGTGTCCGTACTCGATCACGGTCTCACCGTGGGGGACGGGGTCTTCGAGACGCTCAAGGCCCAGGACGGGACCCTCTTCGCGCTCACCCGCCACCTGGACCGGCTCACCCGCTCCGCCCGCGGGCTCGGCCTGCCCGACCCCGACCTCGACGAGGTGCGCCACGCCTGCGCCGCCGTACTCGAAGCCAACCCGGTGCCGCTGGGCCGGCTGCGGATCACCTACACCGGAGGGACGTCCCCGCTCGGCTCCGACCGCGGCGATTCCGGACCCACCCTCACCGTCGCCCTCGGCGAGACCGCCCGCCGGCCCGACACCACCGCGGTGATCACCGTTCCCTGGGTGCGCAACGAACGCTCCGCGCTCACCGGCCTGAAGACCACCTCGTACGCCGAGAACGTGGTCGCGCTGGCCCGGGCGCACGCCGCCGGGGCCTCCGAGGCCCTCTTCGCCAACACCGTCGGCCGGCTCTGCGAGGGCACCGGCTCCAACGTCTTCGTCGTCCTCGACGGGGAACTGCACACCCCGCCCGTGGCCTCCGGCTGCCTCGCCGGCATCACCCGCGCCCTGGCCGTCGAATGGACCGGCGCCAAGGAGACCGACCTGCCCCTGGACGCGCTGGAGCACGCCGAGGAGGTCTTCCTCACCTCCACGCTGCGCGACGTCCAGGCCGTGCACCGGATCGACGGCCGCACCCTCACCGCCGCCCCCGGCCCCGTCACCGCCAAGGCGATGCGCGTCTTCGACGAACGCGCCGGCTCGGACCTCGACCCGTAGGCCGCACCCCGTAGCCACGGCGTCGCGCGGCGGGTAGAAATCGACGGATGACCACCACCCTGCGGCCCTCCGGACCGCTCCGGCAGAACGACGACGGCGCCCGCTCGCGCCCCTACGAGGTCCGCGTCAACAGCAGGCGCGTCGGCGCGCTGCTGATCGCCGCCGACACGCCCTTCGGGCCGACGGTGGGGGAGATCCGCGACCTGGTCATCGACGAGAAGGACCGCCGCCGCGGCCGCGCCACGGTCGCGGCGCTCGCCGCCGAGGAGGTGCTGCGCGGCTGGGGCTGCGTCCGGGTACGGATCTCGGTCCCGGCGGACCCGGCGGGCGCCCGGCGCCTCGCCGCGGCCCTCGGGTACACCGAGCACAGCCGCACCATGGCCAAGGACCTCCCGGACGGGCCGCCCGCCCTCGCCGGCGACGCCGTCGGCCGCCCCATGAGCCCGGCCGAGTACGAGGTGTGGCTGGCCCGCGCCGTCCTCACGTACGAGCGCAGCTGGACCGCCCGGGGCATGGCGCCCGAGGCCGCGCGCGCCAAGTCCCGGGCCGACCACGCGCGCCGGCTCCCCGAAGGACCGGCCACGCCCGGGACGGCCCTCCTCGTGCTGGAGGCGGGCGGGATCCCGGTCGGCCGGGTGTGGCTCGCGACGCGGGGACCCGGGGAGGCCTTCGTCTTCGACGTCGAGGTCGACGAGGAGCACCGCGGCCACGGCCACGGGCGGAACCTGATGCTGCTCGCCGAGCGCGCGGCCCTCGCCGCCGGGCACCGCCGGCTGGGCCTGCACGTCTTCACCGGCAACACCCCGGCCCTGCGGCTCTACGAGTCCCTCGGCTACCTCACGACGGACCTGCACTGTGCCAAGGACCTGATCTAGGACCTGAGCCAGACCTGTCGCGCAGCGGCCCGGTCAGGCTCCGAGCAGCCGGTCGGCGATCTCCTCGATGCGAGCGCGCAGGCCCGCCTGGCTCTTGCCGCCGTCGAGGCGCTCGCCGTCGATCACATAGGTCGGGGTGCCGGTCACGCCGATGGCCTTGCCCTCGGCCTGGTCGGCGTCGACGATCAGGATGTGCCGGCCGTCGATCAGGGCGGTGTCGAACTCCTCGACGTCCAGGCCCAGTTCGCGCGCCACGTCCAGCAGGACGGCCTCGCCGCGCTCACCGAGTTCGGCGGTACGGGCCAGGACGGCCTCCGCGTACGGCCAGGCCTGCCCCTGCTCGGCCGCCTCCTCGGCGGCCTGCGCGGCGGCGAAGGCGTGCTTGTGCTTGTCCAGCGGGAAGTGCCGCAGCCGGATGTCCAGCCGGTCGCCGTAGCGGGCCCGCAGGGCGCGTACGTCGTCCAGCGCGCTGTGGCAGTCCGGGCACTGGAGTTCGCACCAGACGTCGAGGATCACGGAATCGGTCATACGGACAGTCTCCCAGACCCCCCGGGGGAGGAGACCGACCCCGAGATGTCCCGGAGATCGGCGCGGGCCGGGCCCGGCACATGGCCCGGGTGGCACCGGCCGGTGCAGGATGGAAGGGACAGAACGCCCGTCCGTGTCCGTCCAGAGCCGGAGGCCCGCATGCTTGCCGAGACCATATGTTCCGCGGTGTCCGCGGCGGGCCTGGGCATCGCCGCCGTGACCGCGTACCGCAGGCGGTTCCTGGCCGCCACCCGGATCGCGGCATACGCGCTGGTGCCGGTGGGCCTGGTGCTGACCGGCGTCGTGGAGTGGCTGTCCGGGGTGGTCTTCAAGCCGTCCGTCTGGCTCGGCGTCGGTCTGCTGGGTCTCGCCTGGCTGCTCTTCGCGACCACCCGGGCCGTGGAGCGCCGGGCCCTCGGCAAGGAGCCGAAGCCCCCGAAGGCGGCCCGCGGCGGCCGGGCGCGCGAGGCCGTGGCCCCCACCGCCTCCGCCCCCTCGCTCGGCGCAGGATCCGGCCGGAGCACCGCCCCGGCGCCCTCCGCGCCCCCGGCGGACGACTTCTCCGACATCGAGGCGATCCTGAAGAAGCGCGGCATCTGACGGGGCCGCCCCGCGCGCTCCGTAGCGGACGGCGGGCCGTTCGCGGGGGAGAAGCCGCCGCAAACCACCTGAAGTGAGGAGAGCGGGACGAACTACCCCGCCGGTCATGGCGTGTTGGGGGCCGAGGGGGTGCGCGCTGCGCGATCATCGGCCCGACATGCTCGACACATCGCAGGACGAGCCGCAGGCTCCCGCCCCCGGCGCCGAGGTCCCCCTCGCCCAGGCCCCGCTCTCCCCGGAGGGGCGCGGCTGCCTGTTCGCCCTGTCCCAGCCACCCCTGATGATCTTCCTGGCGGTGATCGGGACGCTCCTGCTGCTCGCCGCCGTGCACGACCTCTACCTGCTCTGAGGCCGCTGCCCGCTCGCAGGGGCTATCCGCCCTGCGGCACCTGCTCCGAGGCGTCGGCCTCCTTGCGCCGGGCCCGGTACGCGGCCACGTGCAGCCGGTTCCCGCAGGTCCGGCTGTCGCAGTAGCGCCGGGAACGGTTCCGGGAAAGGTCGACGAAGGCCCGTCGGCAGTCCGGGGCCTCACAGCGGCGCAGCCGCTCCTGCTCGCCGGAGACCACGATGAAGGCCAGCGCCATGCCGCCGTCCGCCGCCAGGTGGTCGCCCACCGAGGCGCCCGGCGCGAAGTAGTGCACGTGCCAGTCGTAGCCGTCGTGGTCGGTGAGCCGCGGCGTCGTGCCGGCCGTGGCGACCAGCTCGTTGATCAGTACGGCCGCCGCACGGGAGTCCGGCGCCGAGAAGACCCGCGCGAACTTCCCGCGCACGGTCCGCACACCCGCCAGGTCGCGGGCGCCGAGCACGCCGACGTCGCTGATCGCGTGGTCCCGTACGAAGCCGCGCAGCGCCCCGAGGTCCGCCAGGCCGTCCGGCCGGTCCGGCTCGGCCGCGGTGTTCACCAGCGCGACGACGACGTCGAGCGCGCGACGGGTGTCGTGGGGGATCTGCACGGGGTCGCTCCTCGGAGGCCGGCCTTGCGGCGGCGGACCGCCGCCGTCGCTGGGGGCCGACTCTAGCGGCTGCCCCGTGCGGGGCGGCCCAGCAGACCGGCGCCGTCCTCGCGGGTGGGTCCCGCGGGAACAGCGCCGGCACTGCCGTATGTGGTTGTCCGCCCCACACCGTCGCCCCGAGTCGGACGGTGTCGGGCGGTGGGGCACTTGTCGGAGCTGGCTCAGCTTTCGGCCAGGATGTGGGAGAGCTCCTTGTCGAGGTCGAAGTGCCGGTGTTCGGTCCCGGGTGGGACCGCGGCGTCCGTCCGCTTGAGGAACGATTCGAGTGCTCGCGCGGGTGCTTCGAGCAGCGCTTCTCCCTCCGGTGAGCTCAGGGCGATGCACACGACGCCCTGACCGTGGCTGCGGGACGGCCAGACGCGGACGTCGCCGGTACCGGTGGGCCGGTGGAGGCCCTCCGCGAGGAGGTCGCGGGCGAATACCCATTCGACCGTCTCCTCGGCGCCGGTGTGGAAGGTGGCGTGCACGGCGTAGGGGTCGGCCGTGTCATACCGCAGGCCCGCGGGAACAGGCAGTGAGGACTCGCTCGACACAACGAGGCGCAGGTGCAGCTCGCAGCTGACCGTGGTGTTCATAAGCGCCAGGGCCTTTCGCTCAGTGTGCGCTCGGGGATTCGCACGTCGGCGAAATCGACATGCCACCTACGGTGCCGTTGTAAACCCCTCTGACCGTTTTGCGGACCTCTGGGTCCCTCGGACGGCGGATCCAAACCGGCATTCACGTGTGCTTCCGGCTCCGGTAGATTCGAGCCCATGGATACGGGGAGTGACCGCGGGACCGACGAGTCCGCCACCAGCGCACCGGCCGCCGAAGAGAAGCCGCACGTCTCCAAGGCGCCCGCCTTCATCAAGGCCAACCGCAGCCTGCACCTGAGCTGGCAGGTCGGCGTCTTCGTCGTCGGCCTGGCCGTCATCGCCGCGGGCATCGCCATGCTCGTCCTGCCCGGTCCGGGCTGGGTGGCGATCTTCGCGGGCCTGGCGATCTGGGCCACCGAGTTCGCCTGGGCCCACCTCGTCCTGCGCTGGACCCGGCGCAAGGTGAGCGAGGCCGCGCAGAAGGCGCTCGACCCGAGGGTGCGCCGCCGCAACATCATCCTGACCAGCGTCGGCCTCGTCATCGCGGGCGCGCTGATCGGCATCTACCTGTGGAAGTACGGCATGACGCTGCCGTGGAACCTGAAGGGCCAGTGACCGTCCGGGGATGGTCATGGAGCACCGCTGACATGCGGTAATGTTTGCGGTGCGTCCGGGCGATTAGCTCAGTGGGAGAGCACTTCGTTCACACCGAAGGGGTCACTGGTTCGAACCCAGTATCGCCCACCCGGAGCAAGGGCCCGGAGACTCGTCGCGAGTCTCCGGGCCCTTGTCGTTTCCGCTCCTCAGTGGAGCCGGCCCAGGGCATCCCGCAGCCGGCGGGCGTCGCGCAGCCGCCTCTCGTACGTCGCCCCCACCGCGAGCAGCAGCAGGCCCGCCAGCGCCGGCGGCAGCCAGCGCGGCAGCGCCCCGGCCACCTGGACCACGTACGGAGCCAGCTCGTGCAGAGCCACCGCCGCCAGGGTCGTACCGCCCAGCAGCAGCGGGGCCCGCAGCCGGCGGCGCGCGCCGGCCAGGGTGAGGGCCAGCGCCGTCAGGCCCAGCAGCAGCGGGCACGGCCAGCCGGAGTCGGCCCAGGCGGCGCACAGGCCCGGCAGCAGGGTCGCCGCCAGCCCCGGACCGTACGCGGCCCAGGACGAAGCCCCCGGATCACGGCGGCGCCGCAGCAGGCCCGCCGCCAGCGCGAGCGCCGAGACCGGCAGGGTGTACGCCTCCGGGGCGCTCACCCCCGACACGCCGAGCCGCACCCACGCCGCCGCCACGGCCAGCGCCCCCGCGGCCCACACCAGCGCCCGCCGGTCCGCCCGCAGCGCGGCGGCCGCGCAGCACGCCCCGGCCAGCGCCAGCACCAGGGCCAGCACCGGCGGGTCCCCGGCCGCCAGGCTAACGGCGACCAGCCCGGCCCCGGCCGCGGCGGCCTCCGCGGGCACCCGTACCGGCCCCGGCCGGGGCCCGAGCGCCACCACGATGGCCGGCACCGCCAGCACGGCCACCCCCTGCCAGGGCGCCGCCGCACCGGCCAGCGCGGCCAGCGCCAGGGCCGTGGCCGCCGCGAAGGCGACGGCGAGCACCGCCGCACCACCCCGTACCGCCCGCTGGGCGCCCCCCTGAGCGGCCCCCACCGCGCCGCCGACGCCCAGCAGCCCGAACAACGCGAAGGTGGCCAGACGGCCGTCCAGGGCGGCCAGGGCCACGTTCAGCGCCCCGGCGGCGGCGCAGGCCCCGGCCGTCAGGGCGACGGCCCGCGTGGAAGCCCGCAGCGCCACGGCCCCGGCCGCCGCCGTCACCGCCAGCTGCGCCCCGAGCACCACCGCCACCGGCAGCCCCAGCAGCACCGGCGCCACGAACAGCCCGGCCCCGGCGCACACCCCCGCCGCCAGCCGGGACTCCCGGCGCGGCAGCACCCCGGCCGGGCACGCCAGCGCCCCGGCCGCCAGCAGCAGGGTCACCGCGAGGGCCGGCCCCGGCAGGTAGCCGGCCGGGCGCGGGGCCGTGGGGGCCCACACCTCGCCCAGCACCCCGAGCCGGGACACCGCCACCACGACCGCCGCCGCCAGGCCCGCCGACGCCGCCAGGAGGGCCACCGCCACCCCGGCCCGCAGCAGGCCCCGGCGCACCGGGCCCGCAGCGCCCGTCCCCCGTACCGCCACGGCCAGCAGCCCGAGCGCCGCCGCCGTCCGCACCGCGACCCCCCACCCGGCGCCCGCCCCGGCCGGCGCCAGCGCCCCGGCCGCCGCCACCCCGGCCAGGCCCCCCGCCAGGGCCGCCGCCCAGGCCCGTGGCGCCACCCGGGCCACCGCCACGCCCAGCAGGGCCGCCGCCGCGAGCAGCCCCGCCGCACCGGCGGAACCGGGCGCGTCCAGGGACACCGCCAGCGCCACGGCCGACGCGGAGCCGCCCAGTACGGCCGCCGCCGTCCCCGCGGGCACCCGTACCGCCCGCCGGGACACCAGGACCGCCGCCGCGGCGTCCAGCGCGGCCGTCGCCAGCAGCGCCCCGCCGAACCCCAGCGGGCCCGCCCCCGCCACCGCCGCCGCCAGCGGCAGGGGCAGCTGCGCCGCCAGCACCGCGGCGGCCGGCGGCAGCCGCAGCCGGCCGAACGCCGCGCCGTACGCCGCCCAGAGCCCCGCGAGCAAGGCCGCCGCCCACGCCGCGTACGCCCCGCCGTCGGCGCCGGGCAGCCCCACCGCGTGCAGGGCGTACGCGTCGAGCACCGTCAGCAGCAGCCCGAGCCCGGCGACCGCCTCGGCCGTCGACCGCAGCCCGCGCCCGAGCAGCGGAGCGGGCGCCGCCAGCGCCGCCGAGGTCAGTACGGCCAGCACCGCCGAGCGGCCCCCGATGCCCAGCGAGCCCCAGCTCAGCAGGGTGAAGGCGAGCGCGGCCACCGCCAGCAGCACCGCCCCCAGCGCCAGCAGCACGTGCTGCGCGCCCGGCGTCGCTGGGGAGCCCGGCCCCGCCGGCGCGGGCCCCGCGACCGGCGGGCCGGGCTGCCACAACAGCCCCACCAGCCACGCCCGACGGGCCAGCAAATACGCCCGGCGGGAGTCCAGTTGAGCCAGCTCGCGGTCCACAAGCGCCAGCTCTTCGGCGGGTGGGAGAGAGGTGTCCATGGCCGGAGTGTGGCGCCCGTCACCCCCTCAGGGCATGGGCGGGCGTACTCAGATCGGCGCTGAGTACCCGCCCCCCGCACCGGATTCACCGACCGCCGGACACCGCCCCCGCCGCCGCGCCAGACTGGGGACATGCCGCGCTGGACGCACTACCGCTTCCGCAGCGTGTGGGACCTCGACGCCCCGCCCGCTCTCGTCTACGCCCGGCTGGAGGACCCCGGGCACTACCCCGACTGGTGGCCGCAGGTCCGCAGCGCCGAAACCGTCGACGAGCACACCGGCGCCGTCCTCATCCGCTCCGTCCTCCCGTACGCCCTGCGCCTCACCCTCGTCGACCTGGTCCGCGACCCCCACCGAGGTGTCCTGGAGGTGGCGCTGCGCGGGGACCTGGAGGGCTGGGCGCGCTGGACGGTACGCGCGCGCGGCGCCGGACGGCCGGGCACGCGGGCCGTGTACGAGCAGGAAGCCGAGGTCACGGCGCCCCTGCTGCGGCGGCTCTCGCTCGCCGGGCGGCCCCTGCTGCGGCTCAACCACACGCTGATGATGCGGGCCGGACACCACGGCCTCGCGGCCCGGCTGGCGGCCGGGCGGGAAGCGGTTTGAACAGACCCGGAGCCTCTTGTATTGTTCAGTGCGTTCCCGGGCGATTAGCTCAGCGGGAGAGCACTTCGTTCACACCGAAGGGGTCACTGGTTCGATCCCAGTATCGCCCACCGGGACAGGCCGGTCCGTCTGCTGACGGACCGGCCTTCCGCATATCCGGGCCCCGTCGCCGCCCTCGCCGCCCCCTCACGCGGCCTGCGACACCTCCGGACGCAACGGCCAGTGCGGATCCACCGACTCCGGCGTGCCCTGCCGGGTGAACCAGGCCTGGAGTCCCCGCGCCTGCGCCGCGTGCCACACCGCCTGGAGCGCGTGCAGCTCCGCCGGCGTCAGCCGCTCCAGCCGCGCCGCGAACCTGCGCCCGACCGCCCGGACCAGCTCCAGCGAGGCCATGGCGTCCGCCGTCGCGTCGTGCGCGTCCTCCAGCTCTATGCCGTAGTGCGCGCACAGGTCCGTCAGCGTCCGGCGGCCCTTGCGGTAGCGGTCCAGGTGCTTGTCCAGCACCCGCGGATCCAGCACCGTCAGCGGCCGGTTGTCCAGATAGCGCGCCAGCGTCGACGCCCGGTGCCGGCGCAACTCCCGGTCCAGCAACGTCAGATCGAACGGCGCGTTCATCACCACCACCGGCCGGCCCGCCAGCTGCTGCTCACCGAGCGAGCGGGCTATCTCCTCCACCACCGGCGCCGGCCAGCGGCCGTGGCGCTGGAGGTGATCGTCGGTCAGACCGTGCACCTCCGTGGCTCCCGGCGGCACCGGGATGCCCGGATTGACCAGCCAGCGGGTGGAGCGGACCCGGCCGCCCGCACACTCCTGCACGACGAGCGCGGCGGACACGATCCGGTCCTGCTCGACGTCCACCCCGGTGGTCTCCGTGTCGAATGCGGCCAGCGGGCCCTCGTACCAGCGTGTCATGGCGAACTCCTCGTCCCCGATCGGCAGATGGGACGCACCCGGGCGTTACTGCCGCGGAGCGCGCCACCTCGCCGAATCGGTGATACCCGGGCCGTTCTCCCCGTACGCCGTTTGGAGGCCCCCGGGTACGGAGACAACTCCCCCGGGGGGTCGCACGCTTGACCGGTCGTCACCCCGCATCCGCTCACGCAGAGCCCGGAGGCATGGGGAGCCGGCCATGGCGCTCGCACAGCCCGAACCGGGCGGGTTGCTGCACGGACCGCCCGGTCCCCGGACCGGACCCCTGCGCGGCACACTCGCCACCACCGCCTGCATGGAGACGCTCCAGGTGGGATACCTGCACGCCGTCGCCGCCGCGGCCGGCTGCTCGCTCTCCCAGCCCTTCCCGGACAACGGCATCGACTGGCACGTCAGCCACGGCGCGCCCGAACACGTCGTCGACGACGAGGTGACCCTCAAGGTGCAGTTGAAGGCCACCTACCAGGTGCCGCCCCGGCCGCCGGGGGCCAGCTTCGGCTTCACCCTCGACAACGAGCACCTCGTGAAGCTGGCGCGCACCCCGGTCGCCGTCCACAAGATCCTCGTGGTGATGCTCGTACCGCGCGAGCGCGGGGAATGGCTGAGCGCCGGCCACGACCGGCTCGACCTGCGGCACTGCTGCTACTGGACCAACCTCGCCGGACAGCCCGTGACCGGCCGGCGCCGGACCACCGTACGGATTCCGACGTCGCGGATCTTCGACGACCGGGCGCTGTGCGAGATCATGACCCGGGTCGGGTCGGGAGGGACACCCTGATGAACCGGAACTCGCCGCACCTGGAACCGCTGCCGTCCCCGCGGTACACCCCGGGCGCACCCGACCCCGCCCAGGTCGACCCGCGGGTCCTCGGCGCCCTGCTGCACCGGCACGGCTGGCAGCGGCGCGGCGGCGCGGCGGGCCGGTACGGGCGCTGGACCCCGCCCGGCCGGACCGGGACCAGCCTGCTCGTCCCCGAGAACCGCGCCTTCCCCGACTGCGCAGACCTGCTGGAGGAGGCCCTGGCCGCCCTCGCGCAGAGCGGACTGCCCTCGGCGCGGGAGGTGCTCTTCGGGCTGAGCGTGCCCAGCGACGAGATCCGCTGGGAGCGCGAGATCCCCGAGGGCCCGTACGGATACCAGGGCGAGGCCGCCTGGCCGGTGCAGGAGCAGCTGCGCTCGGCGGCCCGCCGGCTGCTGCTCGCCGGAGCCCTCGCCGAGCGCGCCCGCGCCGGGTACTACGGCGCCCGCCACCGCGCCCAGGCCGAACGCGTCCTGGACGGGGTGCTGGTGGGGCCCGCGCCGGGCGGGCGCCGGCTCACCGCGTACGTCCCCGTCGACGGCGGCCGGGGCATCGTCACCCGGCTCCACCACGCCCTGCACGCCGCCCGGGAGGCGGTGGACTACCAGCGCGCCACCGGCGGGATGGAGGCCTTCGACGCCGCCGTCGCCGCCGGGGTCAGCCGGGAGCTGGCCGACGCGCTGATCGCCCTCGTACGGGGTTCCGAGGGCGCCCGTATCGCGCTGGCCTGGGCGCCGGCGGCCGGGGTGCCCGCCGGGTGCGCGGCACGCCCCGAGCCCGTCGAGTTCTCACCCGGCGACCTGCCGGTGCTGCGCGAGGCCGCCGCCCGCTACACCCGCGACGAGCCCGCCGTCCCCGTCCGCATCGCCGGGGCCGTGGTGCGGATGCGGCGCGCCGCTGCGGGGGGCGGGGGGACCGTCCGGCTGCGGGTGCTGGCGGGCGCGGAGGTCCCGTACGTACGGGCCGCCCTCGACGAGGAGGCGTACCGCATCGCCGGCCACGCCCACCTGGTCGGACTGCCGGTCCGGCTCAGCGGGCGGCTCCAGCGCCGGGGCGGCTTCCGCCGGCTCGCCGACGCCACCGACGTGACGCCCGTACCGCTGGACGAGGTGGAGCGGGACCGGCTGATGAAGACCCTCGACGCGGCCTTCGACCCGGCCGAGGCGCTGCCGGACGACGACTAGGCCGCGCACCCGCCGAGGGTGAAGGACGCCATGGTCAGGCCCGGGGCGGGGGAGAAGTCGGCGCCCCGGACGAAACCGAGGCGCTCGTACAGGGTCACCGCGGGGGCGTTCGCCGCGCCGGTGGTGACCTCGACGGCGCGCTCCGCGAACGGCCCCGCCAGCGCGTGGCGCAGCAGCAGGGAGGCGATCCCGCGGCGGAACCAGGCCGGGTCCACGCACAGCCGGTCCAGCCGGACCGGCTCCCCGGGCGCGGGCTCCTCCCAGGCCAGGAACCCGGCGAGCACACCGGTGCCGGTCACGGCGCCCAGCCAGCGCAGCGGGCGCGCCCGCAGCTGCGCCAGGCTCTCGCCGAGGGCGGGGATGCCGTCGAAGCCGATCAGCTCCGCCTCCACCGCGTAGGCGGCGCGGCCGATCCGGTGCACGGCCCCGGCGGTCCGGTCGTCGGTCAGGTCGAGGGGGCGGACGAGCGGGGTGGGCACGGGCGGGGTCGGCACGGGCGGGGTCCCTTCGCGGGCGGGGGCGAGGGGCCCACGGTAGCCAGCGCGGGCGGGGCCCCCGTAACCGTTTAGCGGCGCGGCCGCTCGGCTCGGTACGATTCAGGCGCGCAGTGTTCGCTCGCGCACCCCCTGAGTCAGGAGAGACCGGTGTCAGACGTCCGTGTGATCATCCAACGCGATTCCGAGCGGGACGAGCGCGTGGTGGCCACGGGCACTACGGCGGCGGAGCTCTTCGCCGGCGAGCGCACCATCGTCGCCGCGCGCATCGCGGGTGAGCTGAAGGACCTCGCGTACGAGGTGAAGGACGGCGAGACCGTCGAGCCGGTGGAGATCTCCTCCGAGGACGGCCTGAACATCCTGCGCCACTCGACCGCGCACGTCATGGCGCAGGCCGTGCAGGAGCTCTTCCCCGAGGCCAAGCTGGGCATCGGCCCGCCGGTCCGCGACGGCTTCTACTACGACTTCGACGTCGCCAAGCCCTTCACCCCCGATGACCTCAAGGCCATCGAGAAGAAGATGCAGGAGATCCAGAAGCGCGGGCAGCGCTTCTCCCGCCGCGTGGTCACCGACGAGGCGGCCCGCGAGGAGCTCGCGGACGAGCCGTACAAGCTGGAGCTCATCGGCATCAAGGGGTCGGCGTCGACCGACGACGGGGCGAACGTCGAGGTGGGCGGCGGCGAGCTGACCATCTACGACAACCTGGACGCGAAGACCGGCGACCTCTGCTGGAAGGACCTCTGCCGCGGTCCCCACCTGCCGACCACCCGCAACATCCCGGCGTTCAAGCTGATGCGCAACGCGGCCGCCTACTGGCGCGGCAGCGAGAAGAACCCGATGCTCCAGCGCATCTACGGCACCGCCTGGCCGTCGAAGGACGAGCTGAAGGCCCACCTCGACTTCCTCGCGGAGGCCGAGAAGCGCGACCACCGCAAGCTGGGCGTCGAGCTGGACCTGTTCTCCGTCCAGGACGAGATCGGCTCCGGCCTGGCCGTCTTCCACCCGCGCGGCGGCACCATCCGCCGGGTCATGGAGGACTACTCGCGCAGGCGGCACGAGGAAGAGGGCTACGAGTTCGTCTACACCCCGCACGCCACCAAGGGCGCCCTCTTCGAGAAGAGCGGCCACCTGGACTGGTACGCGGAGGGCATGTACCCCCCCATGCAGCTCGACGGTGGTACCGACTACTACCTCAAGCCCATGAACTGCCCGATGCACAACCTGATCTTCGACGCGCGCGGCCGCTCGTACCGCGAACTGCCGCTGCGGCTCTTCGAGTTCGGCACCGTGTACCGGTACGAGAAGTCGGGCGTGGTGCACGGCCTGACCCGCTCGCGCGGGTTCACCCAGGACGACGCGCACATCTACTGCACCAAGGAGCAGATGGCGGAGGAGCTGGACCGCACCCTGACCTTCGTGCTGAACCTGCTCCGCGACTACGGTCTGACCGACTTCTACCTGGAGCTGTCGACCAAGGACCCGGAGAAGTTCGTCGGCAGCGACGAGGTCTGGGAGGAAGCCACCGCGACCCTCCAGCAGGTCGCCGAGAAGCAGGGCCTGCCGCTGGTCCCGGACCCGGGCGGCGCCGCGTTCTACGGCCCGAAGATCTCGGTCCAGTGCCGTGACGCCATCGGCCGGACCTGGCAGATGTCGACCGTGCAGCTCGACTTCAACCTGCCGGAGCGCTTCAACCTGGAGTACACCGGTCCCGACGGGAGCAAGCAGCGCCCGGTCATGATCCACCGTGCGCTGTTCGGTTCCATCGAGCGGTTCTTCGCCGTGCTGCTGGAGCACTACGCGGGCGTGATGCCGCCGTGGCTGGCCCCGGTCCAGGCGGTCGGCATCCCGATCGGCGACGCGCACGTGGAGTACCTCCAGGAGTTCGCCGCCGAGGCGAAGAAGCAGGGACTGCGGGTCGAGGTGGACGCCTCCTCCGACCGGATGCAGAAGAAGATCCGCAACCAGCAGAAGCTCAAGGTCCCGTTCATGATCATCGTCGGTGACGAGGACATGGCCGCGGGCACCGTCTCCTTCCGCTACCGCGACGGTTCGCAGGAGAACGGCGTCCCCAAGGACGAGGCCCTGGCCAAGCTGGCGAAGGTCGTCGCCGACCGCGTCCAGGTCTGATCCACGGCCGCTGTACGCGGCGGGCCCCCGGGACAGTGCTCACTTCCCGGGGGCCTTCCTCGTTCGTACGGGCGAGGTCATATGCTGCATCCCATGACGACTGAGCCGGAGCAGCAGATCGGTGTGGGCACGCAGGACGCGTTCCAGCGTCTGTGGACGCCCCACCGGATGGCCTACATCCAGGGGGAGAACAAGCCGAGCGGCCCGGAGGCCGGGGACGGCTGTCCCTTCTGCGGGATTCCGGCGCTGTCCGACCAGGACGGGCTGATCGTGGCGCGCGGCGAGCACGTCTACGCCGTGCTCAATCTGTACCCGTACAACGGCGGGCACCTCATGGTCGTCCCGTACCGGCACGTCGCCGACTACACCGAGCTCGACGCGCCGGAGACGGCCGAGCTCGCGGACCTCACCAAGCTGGCCATGACCGCACTGCGCAAGGCCTCCGGGGCGCACGGGTTCAACATCGGCATGAACCAGGGCTCCGCCGCCGGCGCGGGCATCGCCGCGCACCTGCACCAGCACATCGTGCCCCGCTGGGGCGGGGACACGAACTTCATGCCGGTCGTCGGTCACACCAAGGTGCTGCCGCAACTCCTCGCGGACACCCGCCAGATGCTCGCGGACGCCTGGCCCGTCGACTAGGCACGTCCGGTCCGCCGCCTAGCCGCGGCCGGTCCGCCGCCGCACGGCGGCCGCGCGCCATTCGGCGACGACGGCCTCCACGTCGAACTCGGTGAGGTGCAGCGGCGGGCCCTGCGGGGGCCTGCGCAGGGCGGCGCGGATCTTCTCGTTGACCTCGGTGAGCACGGCCCGCACCTGTCGTTCGGTACGGGCCCCCCGGGCCGCCTCCAGGGCGTCCTCGGCCTCCTTGCGCAGCGCCAGCGACGGCGGCAGCGGGGAGAAGCCCTCGCGGTGCAGCTTCTGCTTGACCCACCACAGCTCGTCGTACGGGGCGTCGATCGAGGCCAGCGGCTTGCCCCAGCCGGGCAGCCGGTCGAACTCGCCGCGGTCGGCGGCCTCCCGGATCTGCTGGTCGACGAACGACTCGAAGCTGACGCCCGGCGGCTTGCGCTCGGTCACGGTCGGTGCCTCCTCGGCTCGCGGCCCACTGCCCTCGTACTCCAGCCTACTCAGCGCCCCGGCTAGCCGTCGTAGACGTCCGCCTTGCGCGGGGACGGCTCCTGGATGATGCCGCTCATGATCGCGGAGCGGTTGGTGAAGCGGTCGGTGTCCACGCCGTTCTCCTCCAGCACCTTGAACGTCGCGGCGTGTACGGAGCGCAGGACGGGAGCCACCGTGCGCAGGGCGTCGTCGGCCATGAAGCGGTGGCGCCACATGGAGCCGGCCCAGACGTGCCGCAGGCCGAAGGGCTCGGGCAGGACCAGCTTGCCGCCGAAGTACTCCAGCAGCGGCGGGTACCAGGTGAGGGGGGCGCGGACGGCCAGGCGGACGACCTCGCTCGCGTCGACCAGCGGCAGCGGGCGTTCGACGGTCTCCCAGAAGCGGATGGACTTGGGGACCTCGACCGTCGGGGTCTTGGACTTGGTGGTGAACAGGCCGTGGACCGGGCCTAGGGCGTGGGCGGTGACGTCGACGCGCAGGGTCTTGTACAGGACGGTCACGGTGACCAGCATGGTGATGACGAGCTGGCCGTCCCAGAGCGGGTACTGGATGCCGAGGTAGTGCCGGTTCCCGGCGCTGAACTGCTGTTCGTTGCAGATGCGGGTGATCTCGTGCGGTTTGACGAGGAAGGTGTCGACGTCCTCGCCGGTCGGCCGGGCCACCTCGGCGGCGCCCTCGCCGACGGGGGTGACGATCCAGTGCTGGATCGAGGCGGCCGGGAAACCGCCGGTGTGCAGGGGGCCGCGCTCCAGCTTGCGCAGCTGGGCGTCGATCGCGCGTATGACGTCCCAGCTGCGGAAGGGGTGGATCTCGGCGGCGTCGTTCTTCGGGTTCAGCTCCTCGGCCATCTGCCAGCTGCCCCAGCGGGTGCCCATGCCGAGGATGCCCTTGGGGCCGGCGTAGAAGACGGAGTTGCTGCGGTCCTCGGCGGTCAGCTTGGCCAGCTGACGGCGCAGGTCCTCGCGGGCCTTCTCGTCCGGGTTGCCGGGGACGGCGTCGGGGATCTTGGCGGCGACGGCGCCGCCGCCGAGCAGGCCGTCCCAGCGGGAGCGCAGGTCGAGGGCGGTGTTCTCGCAGATCCGGCGGGCCAGGTACCAGCCGAGGGCCGGGGCGATCAGGGAGCCGAGGAGGTAGAGCTCCAGGAATCCGCTGCCCTGGGAGCGGTTGACCACCCGGTAGAGCAGGACGGCCGCCACCAGGACGACCAGGACGAGCAGGGCGGTGCCGATCCAGCCGGACCTCCTGCCGCCGCCCTTGGCCAGGGACTTGCGCAGCTGGAAGAGGCCGAGCCAGACCAGCAGGCCGGGCAGGAACAGCACGCCGCAGACCAGGGTGATCAGGCGGAGCCTGCGGTCGCGGGCCCGGCGGATGTGGGAGGCGGCCAGGCAGTGTTCGACGACGGTCTGCGGGTCGGCGCCGAAGGACTGGATGAGTGGTTTGCGGCCCGGGGCGAGGGTGCGGGCCTCGACGGCCCGGCAGAAGGCCTCGCCGAGGCTGGGTTCGAAGAGGGAGATCTTTGGGGCCTTGACCGAGGCCGGGTGGTTCTCGCTGTTGGCGCCGAGGATGGCGGACAGCGCGCTGTCCTTGCCGCCGTCGCGGTACGCGGCGGAGGCGAGCGCGTTGGTCGCGGCGGTCTGTCCGCCGCCCCCCTGGAGGGGGATCTGTGCCCCGGGCCTGAAGTCGAAACCGTCGTCCGCCACCGTTGCCCCCATCGCCGTGCCCCTGTGCTCTTCGCCGGACCGGCCGTGACCGCCGGGCCGGCCGGCCCTCGTAGCCGCCTTGCCCACTCATGCTGCCCACTCGTGCCGTCCGCCGCGCCGAAAAGCCTATCGGCGGACACCGCCCCATGGTCATGGGACAGGGAAATGCCGCCCACCGCAAGCGGGTTGGGTGGGCGGCGGCCACGGGGTTATGTCAAGGCGCTTCCCTTCTCCACCTGTTCGCGCATCTTGTCCGCGAGGTGGGCGGGCATCGGCTCGTGGCGGGCGTACGAGCGGCTGAACCGGCCGGTGCCGTGCGAGACGGAGCGCAGGTCCAGGGCGTAGCGGCCGATCTCGATCTCGGGGATCTCGGCGCGGACCCGGCTCCGGCCGGGGCCGGCCTGTTCGGTGCCGACGACGCGGCCGCGGCGGCCGGCGAGGTCGCTCATGACCGGGCCGACGTAGGCGTCGGGGACCACCACGTCGAGTTCGGCGACGGGTTCGAGGAGGTGGATCGGGGCGTCGGCGGCGGCTTCGCGCAGGGCGAGGGCGCCGGCGGTCTGGAAGGCGGCGTCGGAGGAGTCCACCGAGTGCGCCTTGCCGTCGCGCAGGGTGATCCGTACGTCGACCAGCGGATGGCCGGCCGCCAGGCCCCGGGCCGCCTGGGACCGTACGCCCTTCTCCACGGAGGGGATGAACTGGCGGGGCACGGCGCCGCCGACGACCTGGTCGACGAACTCGATGCCGCTGCCGGCCGGGAGCGGCTCGACCTCGATCTCGCAGATCGCGAACTGGCCGTGGCCGCCGGACTGTTTGACGTGCCGGCCGCGGCCGGTGGCCTTGGCGCCGAAGGTCTCGCGCAGGCTGACCTTGTGCGGGACCGGGTCGACCTGGACTCCGAAGCGGGTGCGCAGCCGTTCCAGGGCGACGTCCTGGTGGGCCTCGCCGAGGCACCACAGGACGAGCTGGTGGGTGTGCGGGTTCTGCTCCAGGCGCATGGTCGGGTCCTCGGCGACGAGCCGGGCCAGGCCCTGGGAGAGCTTGTCCTCGTCGGCCTTGCTGTGGGCTTCGATCGCGAGGGGGAGCAGCGGCTCGGGCATGGGCCAGGGTTCCATGAGGAGCGGGGCGCCCTTGGCGGAGAGGGTGTCGCCGGTCTCGGCGCGGGTGAGCTTGGCGACGCAGGCCAGGTCGCCCGCGATGCAGGTGGCGAGGGTGCGCTGCTGTTTGCCGAAGGGGGAGGTGAGGGCGCCGACGCGTTCGTCGACGTCGTGGTCCTCGTGGCCCCGGTCGGCCAGCCCGTGGCCGCTGACGTGGACCGTCTCCTCGGGGCACAGGGTGCCGGAGAAGACGCGGACGAGGGAGACGCGGCCGACGTAGGGGTCGGAGGAGGTCTTGACGACCTCGGCGAGGAGCGGGCCGGCGGGGTCGCAGGTGACGGCGGGGCGGGGGGAGCCGTCGGGGGCGGTGACGGTGACCGGGGCGCGTTCCTCGGGGGTGGGGAAGCCGCCGGTGATCAGTTCGAGGAGTTCGACGGTGCCCAGGCCCTGCCGGGCGCCCTCGGCGGCGGGGGCGGCCATCAGGACGGGGTGGAAGGTGCCCCGGGCGACCGCCCGCTCCAGGTCGTCGACCAGGGTCTTGACGTCGATGTCCGCGCCGCCGAGGTAGCGGTCCATGAGGCCCTCGTCCTCGCTCTCGGCGATGATCGCCTCGATCAGCCGGGCCCGGGCGGTGTCGATCAGGGCCAGCTCGGCGGCGTCCGGGTCGCGCTCGATGCGCGCGCCGGAGGAGTACGCGTACACCCGCCGGGACAGCACGCCGATGAGGCCGGTGACGGGGGCGTGGCCGTCGGGGCCGGCGGGCCCGTGCAGCGGCAGGTACAGCGGGACGACGGCGTCCGGGTTCTCGGCCCCGAAGGCCTCGCCGCAGACGGCGGTCATCTCGGAATAGTCGGCCCGGGCCGCCTCCACATGGGTGACGACGATGGCGCGGGGCATGCCGACGGCCTCGCACTCCTCCCAGACCATGCGGGTCGCGCCGTCGATCCCGTCGGCGGCGGAGACGACGAAGAGGGCGGCGTCGGCCGCGCGCAGACCGGCCCGGAGCTCTCCGACGAAGTCGGCGTACCCGGGGGTGTCCAGAAGGTTGATCTTGATCCCGGCCCATTCGACGGGGACGAGGGAGAGCTGGACGGAGCGCTGGCGGCGGTGCTCGATCTCGTCGTAGTCCGAGACGGTGGCCCCGTCCTCGACCCGGCCGGCCCGGTTGACGGCCCCGGCGGTCAGGGCGAGGGCCTCGACGAGGGTGGTCTTGCCGGAGCCGCTGTGGCCGACCAGCACGACGTTCCGTACGGAAGAGGGGCGGTCGGCCGTCAGTGCCCTGCCGGCGGCTCCGGACGGGTGTGATGTGGCTCCCATGGTGCTCGTGCCTCCTGGTGTCGCGGTGAGGAGGAGATCGGGGTCCTTCGAGCTTTGCACCGGTGTCACACCGCGTCCATACGTCGTACCGGCGGCTGTCCGGAGCGTGACGGTGGCCCGGCGGGCGGATTGCGCGCCGCGAACCGGTGGGTGCGCGGCGTGGGGGGCCCGGCGCGCTGGCTACGATGGGCCAGCCGGTGGCCGTGGTGGCCGTGCGGCCCAGCGACCCTCCGGGAAGGCCATGCTGAACAAGTACGCGCGTGCATTCTTCACGCGTGTTCTCACGCCGTTCGCCGCGTTTCTCCTCCGTCGGGGGGTGAGCCCGGACGCCGTCACCCTCATCGGCACCGCCGGGGTGATGGCCGGAGCGCTGGTCTTCTTCCCCCGGGGCGAGTTCTTCTGGGGCACGATCACGATCACCCTCTTCGTCTTCTCCGACCTGGTGGACGGCAACATGGCCCGTCAGGCCGGGGTCTCCAGCCGGTGGGGCGCGTTCCTCGACTCCACGCTCGACCGGGTCGCGGACGCGGCGATCTTCGGCGGCCTCGCGCTCTGGTACGCGGGCGGCGGGAACGACAACGTGCTGTGCGCGGTGGCGATCTTCTGCCTGGCCAGCGGGCAGGTGGTCTCGTACACCAAGGCCCGCGGGGAGTCGATCGGGCTGCCGGTCGCCGTCAACGGGCTCATCGAGCGGGCCGAGCGGCTGGTGATCTCGCTGGTCGCGGCCGGTCTGTCCGGGCTGCAGACCTTCGGCGTCCCGTCGTGGATCGGCGTGCTGCTGCCGATCGCGCTGTGGGTCGTGGCGGTGGGCTCACTCGTCACCCTGGTCCAGCGCGTGGTCACCGTACGCCGTGAGTCGGCGGAGGCCGACGCCGCGGCCGCCCGCTCCGAGGGCGGTGCGGCCTGATGGGCTCGGCACGGGACAAGCTGGTCGACGGCCTGTACGGGCTCGGCTGGGCGGGCGTGAAGAAGCTGCCCGAGCCGGCCGCCGTGGCCCTCGGCCGGAAGATCGCCGACGTGGTCTGGAAGCGGCGCGGCAAGAGCGTGCTGCGGCTGGAGTCGAACCTGGCGCGGGTGGTGCCGGACGCGACGCCCGAGCGGCTGCGGGAGCTGTCGCAGGCGGGCATGCGCTCGTACATGCGCTACTGGATGGAGTCCTTCCGGCTGCCCGCGATGGACCCGGAGCGGTTCTCCACGGACGTGGCGTTCGAGGACGAGCACCTGCTGCGCGAGGCCCTCGCCGGCGGCCGCGGGGTCGTCGTGGCGCTGCCGCACCTGGCGAACTGGGACCTGGCCGGAGCCTGGGCCATCGGCCACATCGGGGTGCCCTTCACCACGGTCGCCGAGCGGCTCAAGCCCGAGTCGCTCTACGACCGCTTCGTGGCCTACCGCGAGAGCCTGGGCATGGAGGTCCTGCCGCACAACGGCGGCGCCGCCTTCGGGATGCTCGCCCGGCGGCTGCGCGCCGGCGGGCTGGTCTGCCTCGTCGCGGACCGGGACCTGTCGGCCTCCGGGGTCGAGGTGGACTTCTTCGGGTCCACCGCCCGCATGCCGGCCGGGCCGGCGCTGCTGGCCCAGCAGACGGGTGCGGTGCTGCTCCCGGCGACGCTGTACTACGGGGACGAGCCGAAGATGTACGGCCGGATCCACCCCGAGGTGAAGGTGCCCGAGACCGGGACGCGGCCCGAGAAGACCGCCGTGATGATCCAGGCCGTCGCGGACGCCTTCGCGTGGGGGATCGCGAAGCACCCGCAGGACTGGCACATGCTGCAGCGGCTGTGGCTGGACGACCTGGAGGAGCGCCCGTAGTGAAGATCGGCATCGTGTGCCCGTACTCGTGGGACGTGCCGGGCGGCGTCCAGTTCCACATCCGTGACCTGGCGGAACACCTGATCCGCAGCGGCCACGAGGTGTCGGTGCTCGCCCCGGCCGACGACGAGACCCCGCTGCCGCCCTACGTGGTCTCGGCGGGACGGGCGGTGCCGGTGCCGTACAACGGGTCGGTCGCCCGGCTGAACTTCGGCTTCCTCTCGGCGGCCCGGGTGCGGCGGTGGCTGCACGACGGGGTCTTCGACGTGATCCACATCCACGAGCCGGCCTCGCCCTCCCTGGGGCTGCTGTCCTGCTGGGCGGCGCAGGGGCCGATCGTGGCCACCTTCCACACCTCGAACCCCCGTTCGCGGGCCATGATCGCCGCGTACCCGATCCTCCAGCCGGCGCTGGAGAAGATCAGCGCGCGGATCGCGGTCAGCGAGTACGCCCGGCGCACGCTGGTGGAACACCTCGGCGGGGACGCCGTGGTCATCCCGAACGGCGTCGACGTCGACTTCTTCGCCCGGGCCGAGCCGAATCCCGACTGGTCGGGGCAGACCCTCGGCTTCATCGGCCGCATCGACGAGCCCCGCAAGGGCCTGCCGGTGCTGATGGCCGCCTTCCCGGCCATCGTCGAGCGCTGCCCGGACGTACGGCTGCTCGTCGCGGGCCGCGGCGACGAGGAGGAGGCGGTGGCCTCGCTGCCCGCGGAGCTGCGCTCGCGGGTGGAGTTCCTCGGCATGGTCTCCGACGAGGACAAGGCGCGCCTGCTGCGCAGTGTCGACGTCTACGTGGCCCCCAACACCGGCGGCGAGAGCTTCGGGATCATCCTGGTCGAGGCGCTGTCCGCCGGGGCGGCCGTCCTCGCCTCCGACCTCGACGCCTTCGCGCAGGTCCTGGACCAGGGCGCGGCCGGGGAGCTGTTCGCCAATGAGGACGCGGCCTCGCTGGCGGCGGCCGCTGTGGCCCTGCTCCGCGATCCGGGGCGGCGGGCGGAACTGAGCGCGCGCGGCTCGGCGCACGTACGGCGCTTCGACTGGTCGACGGTCGGCGCGGACATCCTGGCCGTCTACGAGACGGTGACCGACGGCGCGGCCGCGGTGGCCGCCGACGAGCGCGTCCCGCTGCGCACCCGCCTCGGCTTCTCCCGGGACGGCTGAGCGCACCCCCCGCCTTAGCGGGTAGTGTCGCGGCCCGTGATCGAAAACCTTGTCTGGATCGCGCTGGCGCTCGGCGTCGTCGGGGTCTACCTCAGCTGGACCGCCGGGCGGCTGGACCGGCTGCACGCGCGGATGGACGCCGCCCGCGCCGCCCTGGACGCGCAGCTGGTGCGGCGGGCCTCGGTGGTGCTGGAGGTGGCCACCTCCGGCGCCCTGGACCCCGCCTCCTCGCTCGTGCTGTACGAGGCCGCCCACGCGGCCCGGCAGGCCGAGGAGGAGCACCGGGAGGTCGCCGAGAGCGAGCTCAGCCAGGCCCTGCGCGCGGTGTTCGCGGACGCCGACCAGGTGGAGGAGCTGAAGGCGGCCCCGGGCGGCGAGGCGGCGGCCGAGGAGCTGGCGGCCGCGGTGCGCCGGGTGCCGATGGCGCGGCGGTTCCTCAACGACGCGGTACGGGCCGCCCGCGCGCTGCGCCGGCACCGCAAGGTCCGCTGGTTCCGGCTGGCCGGCCACGCCCCCTTCCCGCTGGCCTTCGAAATGGACGACGAGCCCCCGGCGGACCTGGCCGACCGCCCCGCGTAGGCGGCCGAGCGGGGCTTTGGGGAGCGGCCTAGAGCCACGGGGGACAAGTCGAGGGGCCACCGGCTCCACATTGGCCCTTGCTGTGGACTGGTCGGTGGGGTTTTCTCAGCGGTGTAGTACCCGTCTTCCTTTCGAGTGAGGTCAACCCGTGAGCACGCTTCCCCCCTCTTCCCAGTCCGCTGAGTCGGCCATCGGCACCTCCCGCGTCAAGCGCGGCATGGCCGAGCAGCTCAAGGGCGGCGTGATCATGGACGTGGTCAACGCCGAGCAGGCCAAGATCGCCGAGGACGCCGGCGCCGTGGCCGTCATGGCCCTGGAGCGGGTCCCCGCCGACATCCGCAAGGACGGCGGCGTGGCCCGGATGTCCGACCCCAACATGATCGAAGAGATCATCGAGGCCGTCTCCATCCCGGTCATGGCCAAGTCCCGCATCGGCCACTTCGTCGAGGCCCAGGTCCTGCAGTCCCTCGGCGTCGACTACATCGACGAGTCCGAGGTCCTGACCCCGGCCGACGAGGTCAACCACTCCGACAAGTGGGCCTTCACCACCCCCTTCGTCTGTGGCGCGACCAACCTGGGCGAGGCCCTGCGCCGCATCGCCGAGGGCGCGGCCATGATCCGTTCCAAGGGTGAGGCCGGCACCGGCAACGTCGTCGAGGCCGTCCGCCACCTGCGCCAGATCAAGAACGAGATCGCCCGGCTGCGCGGCTTCGACAACAACGAGCTGTACGCCGCCGCCAAGGAACTGCGCGCCCCGTACGAGCTCGTCAAGGAGGTCGCCGAGCTCGGCAAGCTCCCGGTCGTGCTGTTCTCCGCCGGTGGCGTCGCCACCCCGGCCGACGCCGCGCTGATGCGCCAGCTCGGCGCCGAGGGCGTCTTCGTCGGCTCCGGCATCTTCAAGTCCGGCGATCCGGCCAAGCGCGCCGCCGCCATCGTGAAGGCCACCACCTTCTACGACGACCCGAAGATCATCGCGGACGCCTCCCGCAACCTGGGCGAGGCCATGGTCGGCATCAACTGCGACACCCTCCCCGAGGCCGAGCGCTACGCCAACCGCGGCTGGTAGTCCCTGCCATGACCACCCCCGTGATTGGTGTCCTGGCCCTCCAGGGCGACGTACGGGAGCACCTGATCGCCCTGGCCGCGGCGGACGCCGTGGCCAGGCCGGTCCGGCGCCCCGAGGAGCTCGCCGAGGTCGACGCCCTGGTGATCCCCGGCGGCGAGTCCACGACCATGTCGAAGCTGGCCGTCCTGTTCGGCATGCTGGAGCCGCTGCGCGAGCGCGTGCGGGCCGGCCTGCCGGTCTACGGCACCTGCGCCGGCATGATCATGCTCGCCGACAAGCTGCTCGACGGCCGTGACGACCAGGAGACGCTCGGCGGCATCGACATGATCGTGCGCCGCAACGCCTTCGGCCGCCAGAACGAGTCCTTCGAGGCGAAGATCGACTTCGCCGGCATCGCCGGCGGCCCGGTCGAGGGCGTCTTCATCCGCGCCCCCTGGGTCGAGTCGGTCGGCGCCTCGGCCGAGGTGCTCGCCACGTACGAGGGCCACACCGTGGCCGTGCGGCAGGGAAACGTGCTCGCCACCTCGTTCCACCCCGAACTGACCGGCGACGATCGCGTCCACGCGTACTTCGTCGACATGGTGCGCGCAGGGCTGTGAAGGCGTCCCGGTAGGATCTGAGGCGAACACTGTTGGTGACGCGAAGGAGACAGGCAGATGTCCGGCCACTCTAAATGGGCTACGACGAAGCACAAGAAGGCCGTGGTTGACGCCAAGCGCGGCAAGCTCTTCGCGAAGCTGATCAAGAACATCGAGGTCGCGGCCCGTATGGGCGGCGCCGACATCGATGGCAACCCGACCCTCTTCGACGCCATCCAGAAGGCGAAGAAGAGCTCGGTCCCCAACAAGAACATCGACTCCGCGGTCAAGCGCGGCGGCGGCCTTGAGGCCGGCGGCGCCGACTACGAGACGATCATGTACGAGGGCTACGGTCCCAACGGCGTCGCGGTGCTCATCGAGTGCCTCACCGACAACCGCAACCGTGCCGCCTCCGACGTACGCGTCGCCATGACCCGCAACGGCGGCTCCATGGCCGACCCGGGCTCGGTCTCGTACCTGTTCAACCGCAAGGGCGTCGTGCTCCTGCCCAAGGGCGAGCTCTCCGAGGACGACGTCCTGGAGACGGTGCTGGAGGCGGGCGCGGAAGAGGTCAACGACCTCGGCGAGAGCTTCGAGATCATCAGCGAGGCCACCGACATGGTCGCCGTCCGCACGGCGCTCCAGGAGGCCGGCATCGACTACGACTCGGCCGACTCCAACTTCCTGCCGACCATGCAGGTCGAGCTGGACGAAGAGGGCGCGCGCAAGATCTTCAAGCTGATCGACGCGCTGGAGGACAGCGACGACGTGCAGAACGTCTTCGCCAACTTCGACGTCTCGGACGAGGTCATGGAGAAGGTCGACGCCTGAGCGTCGCGGATCGCGACGGGCCGGCAGGGGACACACCCTGTCGGCCCGTCGCTCTGTCAGTGCCACCCGATAGCCTGCACGGACAGGTGAGCGAGGGAGGGGGGCCGGTGCGCGTACTCGGTGTGGACCCGGGGCTGACGCGGTGTGGCGTCGGGGTGGTCGAAGGGGTCGCCGGGCGGCCGCTGACCATGATCGGGGTGGGCGTCGTGCGCACCCCGGCGGACGCCGAGCTCGGACACCGGCTCGTCGCCATCGAGCGGGGGATCGAGGAATGGCTCGACACCCATCGGCCCGAGGTCGTCGCCGTGGAGCGGGTCTTCAGCCAGCACAACGTCAGCACCGTCATGGGGACCGCCCAGGCCAGCGCCGTCGCCATGCTCTGCGCCGCGCGCCGCGGGATACCGGTCGCCCTGCACACCCCCAGTGAGGTCAAGGCCGCAGTCACCGGTACCGGCCGCGCGGACAAGGCGCAGGTCGGGGCCATGGTGACCCGGCTCCTGCGACTGTCCGCGCCGCCCAGGCCGGCCGACGCCGCCGACGCCCTCGCCCTCGCCATCTGCCACATCTGGCGGGCCCCCGCCCAGAGCCGCCTCCAGCAGGCGGTCGCCCAGCACGCCTCGAAAGGCCGTACCCGATGATCGCCTTCGTCAGCGGACAGGTCGCCGCGCTCGCCCCCACCACGGCCGTCATCCAGGTCGGGGGCGTGGGCATGGCCGTGCAGTGCACCCCGAACACGCTCGCGAAGCTGCGGATCGGCGAGGAGGCCAGGCTCGCCACCTCCCTGGTCGTGCGCGAGGACTCGCTGACCCTCTACGGCTTCGCCGACGACGACGAACGCCAGGTCTTCGAGCTGCTCCAGGGCGCCAGTGGCGTCGGACCGCGGCTGGCCCAGGCGATGCTCGGCGCGCACAGCCCCGACGGACTGCGCCTCGCGGTCTCCACCGGAGACGAGAAGGCCCTGACGGCGGTCCCCGGCATCGGCAAGAAGGGCGCCCAGAAGCTCCTGCTGGAGCTCAAGGGCAAGCTCGGCACCCCCCTGGGCACCAGCGGCCTCGTCGGCGCCCAGCGGGCCGTCGCCACCGGCCCCGCGCCGTGGACCGAGCAGCTCCAGGCCGCGCTGATCGGGCTCGGGTACGCGCCCCGCGAGGCGGAGGAGGCCGTCTCGGCCGTCACCCCGCAGGCCGAGGCGGCCCTCGCCGAAAGCGGCTCCGCCCCCGTCCCGCAGCTGCTCCGCGCCGCCCTGCAGAGCCTGAACCGGGCCCGCTGACCCCGCCCGCCCGGCCCGCCCCGCCCGGGGCGCCGGGCACCGCGCGGGCGGCCCCGCGCCCGACCACGTACGCACACAGAAGGCAGACTGAGACCGTGAACTGGGACGACGAGAGCGACACCGCCGAGCCGGAGCGGATCGTCGCGCCCGCCGCCGACGGCGAGGACACCGCCGTCGAGGCGGCCCTGCGCCCCAAGGACCTCGGCGAGTTCGTCGGCCAGGAGAAGGTCCGCCAGCAGCTCGACCTCGTCCTCAAGGCGGCGAAGCAGCGCGGCGCCACCGCCGACCACGTCCTGCTCTCCGGCGCGCCCGGCCTCGGCAAGACCACCCTCTCCATGATCATCGCCGCCGAGATGGGCGCCCCCATCCGGATCACCTCCGGCCCCGCCATCCAGCACGCCGGAGACCTCGCCGCGATCCTCTCCTCCCTCCAGGAGGGCGAGGTCCTCTTCCTCGACGAGATCCACCGCATGTCCCGGCCCGCCGAGGAGATGCTCTACATGGCGATGGAGGACTTCCGCGTCGACGTGATCGTCGGCAAGGGACCCGGCGCCACCGCCATCCCGCTGGAGCTGCCGCCCTTCACCCTCGTCGGCGCCACCACCCGGGCCGGCCTGCTGCCCCCGCCGCTGCGCGACCGCTTCGGCTTCACCGGGCACATGGAGTTCTACGCCCCCGAGGAGCTGGAACGCGTCATCCACCGCTCCGCCCGCCTCCTCGACGTCGAGATCGACACCGCCGGAGCCGCCGAGATCGCCGGACGCTCCCGCGGCACCCCGCGCATCGCCAACCGCCTGCTGCGCCGCGTCCGCGACTACGCCCAGGTCAGGGCCGACGGGGTGATCACCCGCGAGGTCGCCCAGACCGCCCTCCAGGTCTACGAGGTGGACGCGCGCGGCCTCGACCGGCTGGACCGGGCCGTCCTGGAGGCCCTGCTCAAGCTGTTCGGCGGCGGCCCCGTCGGGCTGTCGACCCTGGCTGTGGCGGTCGGCGAGGAGCGCGAGACCGTCGAGGAGGTGGCCGAGCCCTTCCTCGTACGGGAGGGCCTGCTGGCCCGCACCCCGCGCGGGCGCGTCGCGACCCCCGCCGCATGGGCCCACCTGGGCCTCGTACCGCCCCACCAGCAGGGGAGTGGATCAAGCGGACAACAGGGCTTGTTCGGGGCCTGACGGCGCGGAGGTTCGACCGCTCAGGAACCGCGGTGCCATGCTGGGCGTTGTTCCATCGGTGCGGACTCGCCTAGACTCCGCCGATGCCGACCCTTCGGGTCGGCGTGCCCACCCCCGTAGAAAATGGCCGTCTCCCGTGCGGTCGTGCGAAGGATCTCCGTCCCGTGAATCTCGTGACACTCCTCCCGTTCATCGTGCTCATCGGGGCGATGTTCCTGATGACCCGCTCCGCCAAGAAGAAGCAGCAGGCGGCCGCGCAGATGCGCAACCACATGTCGCCCGGCACCGGCGTCCGCACCATCGGCGGCATGTACGCCACGGTGAAGGAGATCGGTGAGGACACCGTCACCCTTGAGGTGGCTCCCGGCGTCCACGCGATCTACGCGAAGAACTCCATCGGCGCGGTCCTCGACGACGAGGAGTACAACCGCATCGTCCACGGCGTCACCGAGGACCTGTCGCTCGACACTCCGGTCGTCCCGGACGACGCCTCCTCGCTGACCGGCACCGACGCCCCGAAGACGGACCTGTCGAAGGACCCGTCCAAGGACGCCGACGCGGACGAGACCCCCAAGCTCGACCTGGGCAAGGGCGACGAGCCCAAGGGTGACGAGCCCAAGGACGGCAAGACCGACGGCGAGCCCGGCGCCAAGTAGCGCCCGGCCGGGACCGCGGTGGCGCCTGACCGGCGGCCGCCGCGGTTCCCGCAGTCCACTTCTGCGGGGGGCAGGGGTCCCCACCACACATTCGTGGCCGTCCGCGCGCTGACCCGGCGCGGGACGGTTGGACAGGGAGAAACGACAAGGTGGCAGCACCGAAGAAGGGCCGGCGGCCCACGGGGGCTCAGGGGAGGCCGGGGCGCGCCCTGGCCGTCATCCTGATCGCGATGGTGGCGCTCACCGCGGGGATGTTCCTCACGAAGCAGACGACCCCCCGGCTGGGCATCGACCTCGCGGGTGGTACGAGCATCACGCTCAAGGCCAAGAGCGAGCCCGGCAAGCCGAACGCGGTCAACGAGACCAACATGAACACGGCGGTCGGCATCATCGAGCGCCGCGTCAACGGTCTCGGCGTCTCGGAGGCCGAGGTCCAGACGCAGGGCCGCGACCACATCATCGTGAACATCCCCAAGGGGACGAACGAGCAGCAGGCGCGCGAGCAGGTCGGCACCACCGCCCAGCTCTACTTCCGCCCCGTGCTGGCCTTCGCCGACGGCGCCCCGGTGGCTCCCGAGCCGAACCCGAGCACGTCTCCCAGCCCCTCCGCGAGCGGCTCCGGCGCCCCGAAGTCCGAGGGTTCCAAGCCCTCCGCCCCGGCCACCCCGTCGTCCAGCGCCACTTCCCAGGGCCGTGTGCTCAGCGAGGCCCTCAAGGCCCCGGGTGCCCCCTCTCCCTCGCCCTCGGCGAGCGAGTCGAAGAAGGCAGACGACAAGGCCACCCCCTCGGCGCCCCCCGCCCCGAGCGCGCCGCCGGTCGACCCCGCCGTCGCGGACCTGCAGGCGAAGTTCGCCGCGCTGGACTGCTCCAAGGAGGACCAGCGCGCCGCCGCCGGCAAGGGTGCCAAGCCCGAGGACCCGATGCTCGCCTGTGGCAAGCGCGGGGCCGTGTGGGGCAAGTGGGTCCTCGGTCCGGCCCAGGTCAACGGCCAGGACGTGAAGGACGCCAAGGGCGTCATCGACCAGCAGCGCGGTCAGTGGATCGTCACCATGCAGTTCACCGACAAGGGCGCCGACAAGTTCGCCAAGATCACCGGTGAGCTGGCCACGAAGCAGTCCCCGCAGAACCAGTTCGCGATCGTGCTCGACGGCGAGGTCATCTCCGACCCGTCCGTCAGCCAGGCGCTGACCGGCGGCAACGCCGAGATCTCCGGCGGCTTCACCCAGCAGTCCGCGCAGGACCTGGGCAACATGCTCTCGTACGGCGCGCTGCCGCTGTCCTTCCAGGAGGACAGCGTCACCACCGTCACCGCCGCGCTCGGCGGCGAGCAGCTGAAGGCCGGTCTGATCGCCGGTGCCATCGGCCTCGCCCTCGTGGTGATCTACCTGCTGATGTACTACCGCGGTCTCGCCTTCATCGCCATCGTCAGCCTGCTGGTCTCGGCGGTGCTCACGTACACGATCATGGCGCTGCTCGGCAAGGGCATCGGGTTCGCGCTGAACCTGCCCGCCGTCTGTGGCGCGATCGTCGCGATCGGCATCACGGCGGACTCGTTCATCGTCTACTTCGAACGCATCCGGGACGAGATCCGCGAGGGCCGCACCCTGCGTCCGGCCGTCGAGCGCGCCTGGCCCCGGGCCCGGCGCACCATCCTGGTCTCCGACTTCGTGTCCTTCCTCGCCGCCGCGGTGCTCTTCATCGTCACCGTCGGCAAGGTCCAGGGCTTCGCGTTCACGCTGGGTCTGACCACCCTGCTCGACGTGGTCGTGGTGTTCCTCTTCACCAAGCCCGTCATGACGCTGCTCGCCCGTACGAAGTTCTTCGCCAGCGGTCACCCGTGGTCCGGTCTGGACCCCAAGCGGCTCGGCGCCAAGCCGCCGCTGCGCCGGTCCCGCCGCAGCGGTCCCGTTCCCGCCCCCGTCGACGCAAAGGAGGCGTGAGAGATGTCGAAGCTGGGAGATCTCGGCGCCAGGCTGTACCGCGGTGAGGTCGGCTACGACTTCGTCGGCAAGCGCTTCCTCTGGTACGGCGTTTCCATCCTGATCACCATCACGGCGATCGTGGCCCTGGCCGTTCAGGGCCTCAACATGGGCATCGAGTTCAAGGGCGGTGCCGTCTTCACCACCCCGAAGACGTCCGTCTCCGTCGCGAAGGTGACGGAGGACGCGCAGAAGGCCTCCGGCCACGACGCGATCGTCCAGAAGCTCGGCACCGGCGGCATGCGCATCCAGATCTCCGGTCTGGACACCGACTCCGCCGCTCCGGTGAAGAAGCAGCTGGCCACCGACCTCAAGGTCACCGAGAACCAGATCAACACCGACCTGGTCGGCCCGAGCTGGGGCGAGCAGATCGCCAACAAGGCCTGGACGGGCCTGGCGATCTTCATGGTCCTCGTGGTGATCTACCTGGCCATCGCCTTCGAGTGGCGGATGGCCATCGCGGCGCTGGTCGCGCTGATCCACGACCTCACCATCACGGTCGGCGTGTACGCGCTGGTCGGCTTCGAGGTCACCCCGGGCACCGTGATCGGTCTGCTCACGATCCTCGGTTACTCCCTCTACGACACCGTCGTCGTCTTCGACGGTCTCAAGGAGGGCTCGAAGGACATCACCAAGCAGACCCGCTACACGTTCAGCGAGGTCGCCAACCGCAGCATCAACGGCACCCTGGTGCGTTCGATCAACACCACGGTCGTGGCGCTGCTCCCGGTCGCCGCGCTGCTGTTCATCGGCGGCGGCTTCCTGGGCGCGGGCATGCTGAACGACATCTCGCTGTCGCTGTTCGTCGGCCTCGCGGCCGGCGCGTACTCCTCGATCTTCATCGCGACCCCGCTGGTCGTGGACCTGAAGGAGCGCGAGCCGGCGATGAAGGCCCTCACCAAGCGGGTCCTCGCCAAGCGCGCGGCCGCCGCCGCCAAGGGCGAGCCGGCCGACGACGGGGACGGTTCCGGCGAGGACGGCGCGCAGGTCGTGGCCCAGGGTGGTCAGGGGAGGCGGCGCCGTTGAGTACCGCCTGTTCGCCCGAGGTCCGCGAGCTGCTGCTGTCCCGGATCAGGGACGTCGAGGACTACCCCAAGCCGGGGGTGACGTTCAAGGACATCACCCCGCTCCTGGCCGACCCGAAGGCCTTCGGGGCGCTGACGGACGCGCTGGTGGAGCTGGCCGCGCGCTACGGTGCCACGAAGATCGTCGGGCTGGAGGCGCGGGGGTTCATCCTCGCGGCGCCGGTCGCGGTCCAGGCGGGCATCGGGTTCATCCCCGTACGCAAGGCGGGGAAGCTGCCGGGTGCGACGCTGGCGCAGTCCTACGAGCTGGAGTACGGGAGCGCCGAGATCGAGGTCCACGCGGAGGACCTGGCCGCCGGGGACAAGGTCATGGTCATCGACGACGTGCTGGCGACCGGCGGGACCGCCGAGGCGTGCCTGGAGCTGATCCGGCGGGCCGGGGCCGAGGTCGCGGGGGTGGCCGTCCTGATGGAGCTGTCGTTCCTGCCGGGCCGGGCCAAGCTGGCTCCCGCGCTGGGTGACGCCCCGCTGGACGCGCTGATCGTGGTCTGACGGCCTTCGCCGCGAGCGGCGGGTTCCGGGGTCTCCCCGGGGCCCGCCGCTCTCGCGTGTGCGGCGCCGCCGGGCCGCCGCCGAGGGGGACGGGCGGCCGGAAGCGGGCCCGGGCCCGGGCCTCGTCGGGCGGCCGGGGAGAACGGGGTGGCAGAACCCTCGCTACCATGGGTTATCCGGACCTGACCGGGGCCCCGGACCGTCCCCCGGACTCCGTTCGGGGGGACCCCCAGAGGAGCGCTCTTGCCAGACGAGGTCCAGCCACTCTCCGCCGCGCAGCCCGACCCGCAGGCCGACCCGGCCGCGGCGGCCGCCGCCACGCCTTCGCCGGCCCCGCCGGCCCCGCCGGTCAAGCCCGCTCCGGCGAAGCAGGCCGGGTCCTCCAACCGGGTGCGCGCCCGGCTGGCACGCCTCGGCGTGCAGCGTTCCAACCCGTACAACCCGGTACTGGAACCCCTGCTCCGCATAGTCCGCAGCAACGACCCGAAGATCGAGACGGCGACGCTGCGCCAGATCGAGCAGGCCTACCAGGTCGCCGAGCGCTGGCACCGGGGCCAGAAGCGCAAGAGCGGCGACCCGTACATCACCCATCCGCTCGCGGTGACCACCATCCTCGCCGAGCTCGGGATGGACCCGGCCACCCTGATGGCGGGCCTGCTGCACGACACCGTCGAGGACACCGAGTACGGCCTCGAACAGCTCAGACGTGACTTCGGCGACGCGGTGGCCCTCCTCGTCGACGGCGTCACCAAGCTCGACCGGGTCAAGTTCGGCGAGGCCGCGCAGGCCGAGACCGTGCGCAAGATGGTCGTCGCCATGGCGAAGGACCCCCGGGTCCTGGTCATCAAGCTCGCCGACCGCCTGCACAACATGCGCACCATGCGGTACCTCAAGCGGGAGAAGCAGGAGAAGAAGGCCCGCGAGACCCTGGAGATCTACGCGCCGCTGGCCCACCGCCTCGGCATGAACACCATCAAGTGGGAGCTGGAGGACCTCGCCTTCGCGATCCTCTACCCCAAGATGTACGACGAGATCGTCCGCCTCGTCGCCGAGCGCGCCCCCAAGCGCGACGAGTACCTCACCATCGTCACCGACGAGGTGCAGACCGACCTGCGGGCGGCCCGCATCAAGGCCACCGTCACCGGCCGGCCGAAGCACTACTACAGCGTCTACCAGAAGATGATCGTCCGCGGCCGTGACTTCGCGGAGATCTACGACCTGGTGGGCATCCGCGTCCTCGTGGACACGGTCCGGGACTGCTACGCGGCCCTCGGCACCGTGCACGCGCGCTGGAACCCGGTCCCCGGCCGGTTCAAGGACTACATCGCGATGCCCAAGTTCAACATGTACCAGTCGCTGCACACGACGGTCATCGGGCCCAACGGCAAGCCGGTCGAGCTCCAGATCCGCACCTTCGACATGCACCGCCGCGCCGAGTACGGCATCGCCGCGCACTGGAAGTACAAGCAGCAGACCGTGGCGGGCACCTCCAAGGTCCGCACCGACGTCCCGCAGGCCGCCAAGGGCAGCGCCGGTCAGGACACCGTCAACGACATGGCCTGGCTGCGCCAGCTGCTCGACTGGCAGAAGGAGACGGAGGACCCGGGCGAGTTCCTCGACTCGCTGCGCTTCGACCTCTCCCGCAACGAGGTCTTCGTCTTCACCCCCAAGGGCGACGTCATCGCGCTGCCCGCGGGCGCCACCTCCGTGGACTTCGCGTACGCGGTCCACACCGAGGTCGGCCACCGCACGATAGGGGCGCGGGTCAACGGGCGGCTGGTGCCGCTCGAATCGACCCTGGACAACGGCGACCTGGTCGAGGTCTTCACCTCCAAGGCCGAGGGCGCCGGCCCCTCCCGCGACTGGCTCGGCTTCGTGAAGTCGCCGCGAGCCCGCAACAAGATCCGCGCCTGGTTCTCCAAGGAGCGCCGCGACGAGGCCATCGAGCACGGCAAGGACGCCATCGCCCGGGCCATGCGCAAGCAGAACCTGCCGATCCAGCGGATCCTGACCGGCGACTCGCTCGTCACCCTCGCGCACGAGATGCGCTACCCCGACATCTCCTCCCTGTACGCGGCGATCGGCGAAGGCCACGTGGCCGCGCAGGGCGTCGTACAGAAGCTGGTGCAGGCCCTCGGCGGCGAGGAGGCGGCCAACGAGGACATCGAGGAGAGCATCCCGCCGGCGCGCGGGCGGGCCAAGCGGCGCAACAACGCCGATCCGGGCGTGGTGGTCAAGGGCGTCGACGACGTGTGGGTCAAGCTGGCCCGCTGCTGCACCCCGGTGCCGGGCGACCCCATCATCGGGTTCGTGACGCGCGGCAGCGGTGTTTCGGTGCACCGTGCCGACTGCGTCAACGTGGACTCGCTCTCGCAGCAGCCCGAGCGGATGCTGGAGGTCGAGTGGGCGCCCACCCAGTCCTCCGTGTTCCTCGTCGCCATCCAGGTGGAGGCGCTGGACCGGTCCCGGCTGCTGTCGGACGTCACCCGGGTCCTGTCGGACCAGCACGTGAACATCCTCTCGGCGGCCGTGCAGACCTCCCGGGACCGGGTGGCCACCTCCCGGTTCACCTTCGAGATGGGCGACCCGAAGCACCTGGGCCACGTCCTGAAGGCGGTACGGGGCGTCGAGGGCGTCTACGACGTCTACCGCGTGACCTCGGCCCGCAGGCCGTAGCCACGGACGTGACGAGGGGCGCCACCCCCGCGGGGGTGGCGCCCCTCGTCACGTCGTGCGGGGCCGGCTGCCGGGCCGGGTCAGGGGCAGCCCCACCAGACGAAGTTGAGGTTGCCCCCGAAGAGCGCGGAGACCACGGTGGCCGATCCGATGATCCACATCACCGTGCTCCGGCGGGCCCGGGCGAGGGCCAGCGCGAAGGGGAACAGCAGCGGGAAGGCCGGCATGATGAAGCGCATCTTGGAGAAGTAGAAGCCCGCTCCGCCCAGCGCCATCAGCATGATCATGGCGGCGAAGATCCACACGACCATCGGGGGCCGGCGCCTGCGCGTCATCAGGACGAACAGCACCACGGCCACCACCACGGTCAGCGAGACCACCACGTGGTTGAGGGTGGTGTGCACCTCGGTGAAGGTCTTCTTCAGCTCGTTGAGCGTGTCGAAGCCGCCGTCGTAGACCGAACCCCAGCGGCGCTGGAGCTCGAAGTAGCCGTCCCAGCGCCCGAAGTGCCAGCCGACGTAACCCACGTACCCGAACCACCCCAGCGGGGCGATCAGCGAGGCCGCGACGATCCGGCCCACGGCCGGCCGCTGCGAGCGGCGCCCCCGGCGCCACTGCACGAACTCCCAGACGCCCGCCAGCACCACGGCGGCGACGATGGCCGAGCCGGAGGGCCGGGTCGCGCCGGCGAAGAAGGCCAGCACGCCCGCCGTGAGCCAGGACTTGGTCATCACCGCGTACATCGCCCACACCGACAGGGCGAGGAACAGCGGCTCGGTGTACGCCATCGACTGGACGAGCGCGGCCGGGACGATCGCGAACAGCGCGCAGGTGAAGAGCGCGACGCGACGGCCGTAGATCTTGTCCGTGACCGCGAAGATGCCCCAGGCCGCGATCACCGACGCGAACAGGGCCAGGCCCATCGCCACCCAGTTCATGGGCAGGTGCGTGACGTACGAGGTCCAGCGGATCATCATCGGGTAGACGGGGAAGAACGCCATCTGGCAGCTCGGCCCCGCGAACGCGCACGGGGACGGGGTCGCCAGCGGGGTCGTCAGACCGTTCTCCGCGATGTGCAGGTAGTAGACGGCGTCCCAGCGCCCGCCCAGGATCTCCAGCGGCTGCACGCCCTTGCGCTCGGCCCAGACCGCCATCACGGCGAGCCCGGTGGCGCGCAGCGCGATGTGGATCAGGAGCGCCTTCCGGGCGCGCTGGAGGTTGGAGAGTACGCGCCGTCCGGCACCGCGGAGTCCGGAGTCCTTCTTGCCGGTGAGCGGCTCGGCAACGAGCAGTGAGTCGGGGACATCGGCGCGTATCTGGGTATGCGTCACATTCAATCCTGGTCGTCGCCCGGCAGAAGGCCGCCGAGGCGGCACCGTACAACGGTACACAGGTGTCAGGTGCTCCCAGCGCGCAGCCTGGGTTGAAACCACGTAACGAATAGGACGCACATGCGCGGACGGGTACCACCGGAGGAATCCGGCGGTACCCGTCCGAGGGATCCGGGGCGGTCAGCCGCCGAACTCCTCCAGGCCCTTCAGCGCCTGGTCCAGCAGGGCCTGTCGGCCCTCCAGTTCCCGCGCCAGCTTGTCGGCCTTCGCGTTGTTGCCCGCGGCGCGCGCGCCGTCGATCTGCTGGCGCAGCTTGTCGACCGCCGCCTGGAGCTGACCCGTCAGACCGGCCGCACGGGCCCGCGCCTCCGGGTTCGTCCGGCGCCACTCGCCTTCCTCGGCCTCCTGGATGGCCCGCTCCACGGCGTGCATCCGGCCCTCGACCTTGGGACGCGCGTCCCGCGGCACGTGACCGATGGCCTCCCAGCGCTCGTTGAGGGAACGGAACGCGGCCCGCGCCGCCTTCAGGTCCGTCACCGGGAGGAGCTTCTCCGCCTCGACGGCCAGCTCCTCCTTCAGCTTCAGGTTCTCGACCTGCTCCGCGTCCCGCTCGGCGAAGACCTCGCCGCGCGCCGCGAAGAACACGTCCTGCGCACCGCGGAAACGGTTCCACAGGTCGTCCTCGGCCTCGCGCTGCGCCCGGCCGGCCGCCTTCCAGCTGTCCATCAGCTCGCGGTAGCGGGCGGCCGTCGGACCCCAGTCCGTCGACTTCGACAGCGACTCCGCCTCGGCGACCAGCTTCTCCTTGGCCTTGCGGGCCTCCTCGCGCTGGGCGTCCAGCGCGGCGAAGTGCGCCTTGCGGCGCTTGGAGAACGCGGAACGGGCGTGCGAGAAGCGGTGCCACAGCTCGTCGTCCGACTTGCGGTCCAGGCGCGGCAGACCCTTCCAGATGTCCACCAGGGCCCGCAGCCGCTCGCCGGCGCTGCGCCACTGGTCGCTCTGGGCCAGCCGCTCGGCCTCGGCCACCAGCTCGTCCTTGGCCGTACGGGCCTCGTCCGCCTGCTTGGCCTTCTGGGCCTTGCGCTCCTCGCGCCGCGAGTCCACGGTCGCGACCAGCTGGTCGAGCCGCACGCGCAGCGCGGCCAGGTCGCCCACGGCGTGGTGTTCGTCCACCTGCGTCCGCAGGTGCTCGATGGCCGTCTGGGCGTCCTTGGCGGACAGATCGGTGGTCCGCACCCGCCGTTCGAGGAGGCCGATCTCGACCACCAGGCCCTCGTACTTGCGCTCGAAGTAGGCCAGGGCCTCCTCAGGGGTGCCCGCCTGCCACGAGCCGACGACCTGCTCGCCCTCGGAAGTACGCACGTACACGGTGCCGGTCTCGTCGACTCGGCCCCACGGGTCGCTGCTCACAGCGCCTCCTCCACCTGATGCCCGCGAGAGGGTTCACCCCCCGGGCATCGTCCACAGTTTCCTGGGGCGGGCAGCGCCCGCCCTGCACAACGCCAACATAGGCGACCGCCGGGCCGGCTGTCCGCATCCCGCACGACGGAATATCGGCGTACGGGAGGCGGGCCGGGCGGGCCCGGGGCCGCCGCTCCCCGTCACTTCTGGGTGACGGTGCCCTTCTGGATCACCACGGGGGTCTTCGGGGCGCCGTCCTGGGCGCCGTCGGCCGTCCCCGCCTTCGCCACGTCCTCCAGGACCTTCAGCCCGGCCGCGTCGATCGTGCCGAAGGGGGTGTAGGAGGGGGCCAGCGGGCTGTCCTTGTACACCAGGAAGAACTGGCTGCCGCCGCTGCCCGGCTGCCCCGTGTTCGCCATGGCCACCGTGCCCGCCGGGTAGATCACCTGGCCCTGCTCGTTCGGCTTGCCCAGCGCGTCCAGGTTCTCGTCCGGGATGGTGTAGCCGGGGCCGCCCGTGCCGGTGCCCTGCGGGTCGCCGCACTGCAGGACGTAGATGCCGCTCGTCACCAGGCGGTGGCACTTCGTGTTGTCGAAGAAGCCCTTGTCGGCGAGCGCCTTGAACGAGTTGACCGTCTGCGGGGTCTTCGCCGCGTCCATCTCGAACGTCACGTCGCCCGCGCTCGTCTTCAGGGCGAAGGTGTACTTCGCCTTGGCGTCGATGGTCATCGGCGGCGACGGGGACTTCTGCGGCTCGGGCGCCGACGCGGACGGCGAGGGCTCCGCCGCCGCGTCCTTCTTGTCCTTGCCGTCGAAGACGCCCCCAACCACCAGGGCGACCAGGGTGGCCACGACCACGGCCGCGGCCGCGCCGGCCACCGCCCAGCGCTGCCGGGACTTGCGGCGGGCCTCGGCCCGGCGCTTCTGCTGGCGCTCGTACTTCTCCCTGGCGAGCTGTCGCCGACGCTGATCGCTCGTGACCACCGGGTCGTCTCCTTGTGCGTCTCTGGTACCGCTGTCCGGGCTCGGTTAGGCCGTACCGTATATGGGTTCGCTGTGTCATGAGAGGCGCCGGTAGGCTCTGAGCAGCAGATTCCGATCCGCTGCCGCCCACCGGACGACGATTGAGGGACGAACGTGCTGATTGCCGGATTCCCCGCCGGGGCCTGGGGGACCAACTGCTACCTGGTCGCCCCCGCCGCCGGTGAGGAGTGCGTCATCATCGACCCGGGCCACCAGGCCACCCAGGGTGTCGAGGAGACGCTGAGGAAGCATCGGCTCAAGCCCGTCGCGGTCGTCCTCACCCACGGCCACATCGACCACGTGGCTTCGGTGGTCCCGGTCTGCGGAGCGCACGACGTACCGGCCTGGATCCACCCCGAGGACCGCTTCATGATGAGCGACCCGGAGAAGGCCCTCGGCCGCTCCATCGGGATGCCGCTGATGGGGGAGCTGACCGTCGGCGAGCCGGACGACGTCCGCGAGCTGAGCGACGGAAGCGTCCTGGAGCTGGCCGGGATGGAGTTCTCGGTGGCGCACGCGCCCGGTCATACCAAGGGGTCGGTGACCTTCCGGATGCCCGAGGCGGCCGACGTCCCGCCGGTCTTCTTCTCGGGCGACCTGCTGTTCGCCGGCTCCATCGGACGCACCGACCTGCCCGGCGGCTCCCACGCCGAGATGCTCCAGTCGCTGGCCCGCGTGTGCCTGCCGCTGGACGACTCGACGGTGGTGCTGTCCGGCCACGGTTCCCAGACCACCATCGGCCGCGAGCGCGCGACCAACCCGTACCTGCGGGAAGTCGCCGCCGGCCTGGGGGCGGACCCCGCCGCCGCCCCACGACGAGGAATGTGACGAGAGTTTCGTGAGTACCTTCCAGGCCCCCAAGGGCACGTACGACCTGCTGCCGCCCCGCTCCGCCACCTTCCTGGCGGTGCGCGAGGCGATCTCCGCCCCGCTGAGGAACTCCGGCTACGGGTACGTCGAGACCCCCGGCTTCGAGAACGTCGAGCTCTTCTCGCGCGGCGTCGGCGAGTCGACCGACATCGTCAGCAAGGAGATGTACACCCTCACCACCAAGGGCGGCGACCAGCTCGCACTGCGCCCCGAGGGCACCGCCTCCGTCCTGCGCGCCGCCCTCCAGGGCAACCTGCACAAGGCCGGCACGCTGCCCGTCAAGCTCTGGTACTCCGGTTCGTACTACCGCTACGAGCGGGCGCAGAAGGGCCGCTACCGCCACTTCTCGCAGGTCGGCGCGGAGGCGATCGGCGCCGAGGACCCGGCGCTGGACGCCGAGCTGATCATCCTGGCCGACCAGGCGTACCGCTCGCTGGGCCTGCGGAACTTCCGCATCCTGCTGAACTCGCTCGGCGACAAGGAGTGCCGTCCGGTCTACCGGGAGGCGCTCCAGGAGTTCCTGCGCGCGCTGGACCTGGACGCCGACACCGTCCGCCGGGCCGAGATCAACCCGCTGCGCGTCCTCGACGACAAGCGGCCCGAGGTACAGAAGCAGCTGGTCGGCGCCCCGATGCTGCGCGACTACCTGTGCGACCCCTGCAAGGCGTACCACGAGGAGGTCCGGGCGCTGGTCACCGCCGCCGGGGTCGCCTTCGAGGACGACGAGAAGCTGGTGCGCGGGCTCGACTACTACACCCGCACCACCTTCGAGTTCGTCCACGACGGCCTGGGCTCGCAGTCCGCGGTCGGCGGCGGCGGCCGTTACGACGGCCTCTCCGAGATGATCGGCGGACCGGCGCTGCCGTCGGTCGGCTGGGCGCTGGGCGTGGACCGCACGGTCCTCGCGCTGGAGGCCGAGGGCGTGGAACTGGCCCTCCCCGCCGCCACCTCCGTGTTCGCGGTGGCGCTGGGCGAGGAGGCCCGCCGGGTGCTGTTCGGCAAGGTCACCGAACTGCGCCGGGCCGGGATCGCGGCCGACTTCGCGTTCGGTGGAAAGGGACTCAAGGGCGCCATGAAGGACGCCAACCGCTCGGGCGCCCGGTTCGCCGTGGTCGCCGGTGAGCGCGACCTCGCCGAGGGCGTCGTCCAGCTCAAGGACATGGAGGCCGGCGAGCAGGTCCCGGTCGCCCTGGCCGATCTGATCGCCGAGGTCACGGCCCGTCTGGCCTGATCCGAAGCCGTCCGGAGGGCGGGGCGGGGGAGTCGGTCCCCCGCCCCGCCCTCCTCCGTTCCCGCGGCCGGATCCGCCTCCCGGGGCCCCCGGGGGGCGGCCGTCCTTATCTCCAACGAACGGTGCGCGCACAGGCCCGTACGGCACAATGGCCGGTGCTTGACGACCTTGGAGATGTGGAGCGGGCGGGTATGACGACAACCAGTGCCGGTGCGGACACCGCTGCGCGGACCTTCGGCGGCAGCCGGGCGCTGGCCCTGCTGCTCGTGATCACGGGGGCCGCGGGGCTGCTGGCCGCGTGGGTGATCACCATCGACAAGTTCAAACTGCTGGAGGACCCGAACTTCACGCCGGGCTGCAGCCTGAACCCGATCGTCTCCTGCGGCAACATCATGAAGAGCGACCAGGCGGCCGCCTTCGGCTTCCCGAACCCGATGCTGGGCCTGGTCGCCTACGGGATCGTGATCTGCGTCGGCATGAGCATCCTGGCCGGAGCCCGCTTCCGCGGCTGGTACTGGCTCACCCTGAACGCCGGCACCCTTTTCGGCGTCGGGTTCTGCGCCTGGCTGATGTACCAGTCGCTGTACAACATCAACTCACTGTGCCTGTGGTGCTGCCTGGCCTGGGTCGCCACCATCGTCATGTTCTGGTACGTGACCTCGCACAACATCCGCGAGGGCCTGCTGCCCGCCCCCGGCTGGCTGCGGAGCTTCTTCGACGAGTTCACCTGGGTGCTGCCCGTCCTGCACGTCGGGATCATCGGCATGCTGATCCTGACCCGCTGGTGGGACTTCTGGACCTCCTGAGCCAGCGCTGCCGGGGCCGCGCTGTCAGTGGCCTCGCATAGGCTTCCGGTGTGGAACCAGACCTCTTCACCGCCGCCGCCGAGGACCGCCAGGAGAAGGACCCCTCGACCTCCCCGCTCGCCGTCCGGATGCGCCCGCGCACCCTGGACGAGGTGGTCGGCCAGCAGCACCTGCTGAAGCCGGGCTCACCGCTGCGACGGCTGGTGGGGGAGGGCGCCGGGGGCCCGGCCGGGGCCTCGTCGGTGATCCTCTGGGGGCCGCCCGGCACCGGCAAGACCACCTTGGCGTACGTGGTCAGCCAGGCGACGCAGAAGCGGTTCGTCGAGCTGTCGGCGATCACGGCCGGGGTCAAGGAGGTCCGCGCGGTCATCGAGGGCGCCCGCCGCGCCGCCGGCGGGTACGGGAAGGAGACCGTCCTCTTCCTGGACGAGATCCACCGCTTCAGCAAGGCGCAGCAGGACTCCCTGCTGCCGGCCGTGGAGAACCGCTGGGTCACCCTGATCGCGGCGACCACGGAGAACCCGTACTTCTCGATCATCTCCCCCCTGCTCTCGCGCTCCCTGCTGCTCACGCTGGAGCCGCTGACGGACGAGGACCTCAGCGCGCTGCTGCGCCGCGCGCTCGCCGAGGAGCGGGGCCTCGGCGGGGCGGTGTCCCTGCCGGCCGACGCCGAGGCGCACCTGCTGCGGATCGCCGGGGGCGACGCGCGCCGCGCCCTGACCGCGCTGGAGGCGGGGGCCGGATCGGCCATCGCCAAGGGCGAGGAGGAGATCACCCTCCAGACGGTGGAGGAGGCCGTCGACCGGGCGGCGGTCAAGTACGACCGGGACGGCGACCAGCACTACGACGTGGCGAGCGCGCTGATCAAGTCGATCCGCGGCTCGGACGTGGACGCGGCGCTGCACTACCTGGCCCGGATGATCGAGGCGGGGGAGGACCCCCGGTTCATCGCGCGGCGCCTGATGATCTCCGCGAGCGAGGACATCGGCCTGGCCGACCCGACGGCCCTGCCGCTCGCGGTGGCGGCCGCGCAGGCGGTGGCGATGATCGGCTTCCCGGAGGCCGCGCTGACCCTGTCGCACGTGACGATCGCGCTGGCGCTGGCCCCCAAGTCGAACACCGCGACGACCGCGATCGGCGCCGCGCTGGCCGACGTACGGGCCGGGCTCGCGGGGAGCGTGCCGGCGCACCTGCGGGACGGGCACTACAAGGGCGCGGCGAAGCTGGGGCACGCGGTGGGGTACGTGTACCCGCACGACGTGCCGGGGGCGATCGCCGCGCAGCAGTACGCGCCGGACGAGATCCACGGCAAGCGGTACTACGAGCCGACGCGCTACGGGGCGGAGGCGCGGTACGCGGACGTGGTGGAGAAGGTGCGGGAGCGCCTGCGCGGCGGGTCCTGAGCCGCGGGTGTGCCGCCGGGGCCGCACGGGGGCGCGCCCTCAGCGGGCGGCGGCCGCGAAGAGGTGGTGCATCGCGCGGCGCAGGCCGCAGATGTCCGCGACCGGCTCCGGGAAGTCGAAGCGGGCGTCGAAGGAGGAGCGGTCGGCGTCGCTGAAGCGCACCCGCAGCCCGAGCCGGTCCAGGGCGAGCGGCACGGCTTTGAGGCCGGCGGCGGCCCGGGGGCCAGCAGTGCGCACAGGTCGGCGACGCGCTCGGCGTGCGCGGCGTGCAGGTGCTGGAGCAGCTCCGCCTCATGGCCGGCCAGGGGGTCCGGCTCGGCGCCGGCCAGCTCCCGCGGGTCCACGGGCTCGGCGCCCCAGAGGTCGTCCACCGCGATCTCGCCGACCTCCAGGCGGAGCATCATCCAGGCGGGGCGCACCGACCGGTGGCCGTCGCCGGGCGCCTGCGGGGCCTCGGACAGGCCCAGCAGCCCGCCCACCGGCCGCCGCTCGGCGAGCAGCGCGGCGCAGCCGGCCCGGTCGGCTCCGCGCACCGGCGTCAGCCACCCGGCGAGCCGGGCGCGGCCCCGTATACGATGGGGCACGGACACCGGCGCCACATCCGTGATCTCGATCACGGCGGTGAGGTCGTCGTCCTGGGCGTGAGCGGTTGCCCTGGCAGCCGCGGATTCCCCGGAAACCAGGAGAATCACGTCCCCGTCCGGGGTGACGGTCCGTGTGACCGGCGCCCCTTTCCCGAGCTCGTCGGGCTCGTGCGCGTCACGAGCACCCGGCAGGGTGAGGGATACTGAGGCGTTGGACTCTACGAGGGTTCGTACGCGTTCGGCTCCGGTGAGCTGCCGAACGCCTTCCCTGGGACGCGGCTGACCTTGCTTATCGTCGTCGAAAGCGGATTCCGTTTCGTTGGAACCCGAACTGCGACGCGCACTGGGCAGGGGGATCCCATGTGGTCGAGACATTACGTCCTCCTCGCTAAGGTAAGCCTCACCTAACTTACATGGAGGTAGGTTCCACGTGAACCAGAAGCGACCCAAGGTCAAGAAGTCGCGTGCCCTCGGCATTGCGCTGACCCCGAAGGCCGTCAAGTACTTCGAGGCCCGCCCCTACCCGCCGGGCGAGCACGGCCGTGGCCGCAAGCAGAACTCGGACTACAAGGTTCGTCTGCTGGAGAAGCAGCGTCTGCGCGCGCAGTACGACATCTCCGAGCGTCAGATGGCCCGCGCGTACGACCGCGCCAAGAAGGCCGAGGGCAAGACGGGCGAGGCGCTGGTCGTCGAGCTCGAGCGTCGCCTCGACGCCCTGGTCCTGCGTTCGGGCATCGCCCGCACCATCTACCAGGCCCGCCAGATGGTCGTTCACGGCCACATCGAGGTCAACGGTGACAAGGTCGACAAGCCGTCGTTCCGTGTCCGCCCGGACGACGTCATCACCGTGCGCGAGCGCAGCCGCGAGAAGGTTCCGTTCCAGGTTGCCCGTGAGGGTGGCTACGCAGGCGAGGGCGAGACCCCGCGCTACCTGCAGGTCAACCTGAAGGCCCTGGCCTTCCGCCTGGACCGCGACCCGAACCGCAAGGAAATCCCGGTCATCTGCGACGAGCAGCTCGTCGTCGAGTACTACGCCCGCTGATCCAGCGGACGTAGCCCTCACAGGCTGGTCCCGGCCCGCCGTCCCCTCCGGGGGGCGGCGGGCTTCCGCGTTTCCGTCCCCCGCGCCCCGCCCGTCTCCGTACGCAGGACCAGCGCGGCCGGCGTCAGCCGCCGGCCCTCGGCGGCGTGCGCCGCGTACCGCTCGGGGCCCAGCAGCTCGCCCGCCCGCTCCCGGCACAGCAGCCGGGGCGCGTTGAAGTACCCGGAGCCGAACAGGCGCAGCCCGACCCCCTCCCACATCGGCTCCGCCGCGCCCTGGAGCACCGCCGCCTCCGCCGGGGCGCCCTCCGCGACCGTGACCAGGGCCAGTAGCTCCACCGCCAGCACCAGCCCGACCAGGTCGCGGAAGGTGTGGTTGACGCCCACGCACTCGGTCAGCAGCCGCCGCGCGGCGCCCGTGTCCCCCGCGTCCAGGGCCGCGTACGCCAGCACGTAGAGCGCGTACGCCTTCGTCCAGAGCTCCCCGCGTTCCTCGCAGATGTCCCGGACCTCCTCGCACAGCGTGACCGCCCCCGCCAGGTTCCCCCGGAAGGCCAGCGCCATCGCCAGCTCCACCTGGCACATCAGCACGTTGCTGTTGAGCTCGCCCGTCTCGCGGTAGCGCTCCAGCGCGTCCCCGAGCAGCTCCCCGGCGCGCGCCATGTCGTCCGAGACCAGCGCGAGGCAGCCCAGCCGGTGCACCGCGTACGCCGCCGCCACCCGGTTCCCGGTCCGCTCCGCGCCGGCCCGGCACTCGTGCAGCGCGCCCGCCGCCGCCACCGGGTCGCCCTGCAGCGCGGCCACGTAGCCGAGCACCCACAGCGCCTTCAGGCGCGAACCCGCGTACTCCTCCTCCGCCGCCCCGCACTCCAGGGCGCGGTCGAGCCAGTGCCGTCCCTCGGTCAGCCGGCCGCAGCCCGCCCAGTAGAACCACAGGGTGCCCGCCAGGTACTGGCCCAGGTGCGCCTCCTCGGGCTCGTCCAGACAGCACTCCAGCGCGAGCCGCAGGTTCGCCAGCTCCACCTCCACCAGCGCGGCCACCTCCCGCTGGCGCGGGCTGAACCAGTCCAGCTCGCACCAGGTGGCCAGCCCCACGTACCAGTCCCGGTGCCGCCGCCGCAGCCGCCCGGCGTCCCCCAGCGACTCCAGCCAGCCCGCGCCGTAGACCCGTACGCTCTCCAGCATCCGGTAGCGCACCCCGGCCGGGGTCTCCTCCCGGGACAGCAGGGACTGCGCCAGCAGCTCCCCGACCAGGTCGAGCACCCGGTCCACCGGCAGGCCGGAGCCCGCGCAGACGTACTCGGCGGCGTCCAGGTCGAACCGCCCCGCGAACACCGACAGCCGCGCCCACAGCAGCCGCTCCTCGACGGTGCACAGCTCGTTGCTCCAGCCGATCGCCGTCCGCAGCGCCCGGTGCCGGGGCAACGCCCCGCGCGGCCCGCCCGTCAGCAGGGCGAAGCGGTCCTCCAGCCGGGCCAGCACCTGCTCCGGCGACAGCGTCCGCAGCCGGCCGGCCGCCAGTTCCAGAGCCAGCGGGATCCCGTCGAGCCGCGCGCACAGCTCCGTCAGCACCGGCCGGTTCGCCGCCGTCACCGCGAAGGCGGGATCCGCGGCCGCGGCGCGCGCGGCCAGCAGCTCCAGGGCCGGCTCCGGCTCCAGCGGGTCCAGCGGGAGGACCGACTCCCCGTCCACGCCGAGCGGGCGGCGGCCCGCCGCGAGCACCCGCAGGCCGGGGGAGCGCCGCAGCAGCTCCCGCACCAGCGCCGCCGTCTCCTCCACCAGATGCTCGAAACCGTCGAGGACCAGCAGCAGCCGCCGCGCGGCGAGGTGCCCGGCCAGCACGGTCCGGGGCGGCCGGGTGGTGTGGTCGGTCAGCCCGAGCGCCTCGGCCAGGGTGAACTCCAGCAGCGCGGGATCGCGTACGGAGGACAGTTCGGCCAGCCAGACGCCGTCGAAGTAGCGTTCCTGCGCCCCTTCGGCGGCGGCCCGGGCCGCCGCGAGGGCCAGCCGGGAGGTGCCCACACCGCCCACCCCGGTCACCGTCACCAGCCGGGAGGCGTCCAGGAGCCGCGCCAGTGCGGCCAGTTCGCCACCCCGCCCGACGAAGGCGCTCAGCTCCGAGGGAAGATTGCCGGACGTCCCCGGTCGCGGGGGTCTCTGTCGCATGGGACACGGAGGGTACTGCTCCGCACGCGCTCCGTACAAGGCGGGTGCGACGGGGCCCGGATTCCGGTACTGCGGCGGATCCCCGGCGCGATAGGGTCGGAGGACGACTTTTCTCCGTAGGTTTCGCGAATTCAGGGAGCGGTGCAACGTGTCCGGTGGAGAGGTGGCCGGGATCCTCGTGGCCGTCTTCTGGGCCATCCTGGTCTCCTTCCTCGCCGTGGTGCTGGTGAGGCTCGCCCAGGTGCTCAAAGCGACGACGAAGCTCGTCGCCGACGTGACCGAGCAGGCCGTCCCGCTCCTCGCGGACGCCTCGAACACCGTCCGCTCCGCGCGCACCCAGCTCGACCGGGTCGACGCCATCGCGAGCGACGTCCAGGAGGTCACCTCCAACGCCTCCGCCCTGTCCTCCACCGTGGCCTCCACCTTCGGCGGCCCGCTGGTCAAGGTCGCGGCCTTCGGCTACGGGGTCCGCAAGGCCCTGGGCAAGGCGGGGGACGTGCCGCAGAAGACATCCCGGCGCAGCGTGATCGTCGGCCGTACGGTGCCGGCCGCGCGGCGCCGGAAGCAGAAGGGCTGAGACCGCCGATGTTCCGCCGAGCCTTCTGGTTCACCGCAGGCGCCGCCGCCGGCGTGTGGGCCACCACCAAGGTCAACCGGCAGCTGAAGAAGCTGACGCCGGAGAGCCTCGCCGCCCAGGCCGCCGACAAGGCGGTGGAGGCGGGTCACCGCCTCAAGGACTTCGCCCTCGACGTCAAGGCGGGAATGACGCAGCGCGAGGACGAGCTGAACGATGCACTGGGGCTCCACCAGGACCCCGACCGGCCCGACAACGTCACCGCCCTTCCCGGGCCGCGGCGGACGCGGGCCATCCAGAACGACAAGAACACCCCTGTGAAGTTTTCGTACGACCGGAATGAGGACCACTGATGGAGTCGGCTGAAATCCGCCGCCGCTGGCTGAGCTTCTTCGAGGAGCGCGGGCACACCGTCGTCCCTTCGGCGTCGCTCATCGCGGACGACCCGACTCTGCTGCTGGTCAACGCGGGCATGGTCCCCTTCAAGCCGTACTTCCTCGGCGAGACCAAGCCCCCGGCCCCGCGGGCCACCAGCGTGCAGAAGTGCGTCCGTACCCCGGACATCGAAGAGGTCGGCAAGACCACCCGCCACGGCACGTTCTTCCAGATGTGCGGCAACTTCTCCTTCGGGGACTACTTCAAGGAAGGCGCCATCCAGTACGCCTGGGAGCTGCTCACCAGCTCCGTGGCGGACGGCGGCTACGGCCTGGAGCCCGAGAAGCTCTGGATCACCGTCTACCTCGACGACGACGAGGCCGAGACGATCTGGCGCGAGAAGATCGGCGTCCCCGCCGAGCGCATCCAGCGCCTGGGCAAGAAGGACAACTTCTGGTCCATGGGCGTCCCCGGCCCCTGCGGTCCCTGCTCGGAGATCAACTACGACCGCGGCCCCGAGTTCGGTGTCGAGGGCGGCCCGGCCGTCAACGACGAGCGCTACGTGGAGATCTGGAACCTGGTCTTCATGCAGTACGAGCGTGGCGCCGGCGACGGGAAGGAGGACTTCCCGATCCTCGGTGACCTCCCGTCCAAGAACATCGACACCGGTCTCGGCCTCGAACGCCTCGCGATGATCCTGCAGGGCGTGCAGAACATGTACGAGACCGACACCCTGCGCGTGGTCATGGACAAGGCCACCGAGCTGACCGGCGTGCGCTACGGCGCCGCGCACGGCACCGACGTGTCGATGCGCGTGGTCGCCGACCACATCCGCACCTCCGTCATGCTCATCGGCGACGGCGTCACCCCCGGCAACGAGGGCCGCGGCTATGTGCTGCGCCGCATCATGCGCCGCGCCATCCGCAACATGCGCCTCATGGGTGCCACCGGCCCGGTCGTCCGGGAGCTGGTCGACGTCGTGATCGACACGATGGGGCAGCAGTACCCGGAGCTGGTCACCGATCGCAAGCGGATCGAGACCGTCGCGCTCGCCGAAGAGGCCGCCTTCCTCAAGGCCGTCAAGGGCGGCACGAACATCCTCGACACCGCCGTCACCGAGACCAAGGCCGGCGGCGGCACGGTCCTCTCCGGCGACAAGGCGTTCCTGCTCCACGACACCTGGGGCTTCCCGATCGACCTCACCCTGGAGATGGCCGCCGAGCAGGGCCTCTCCGTGGACGAGCCCGGCTTCCGCCGCCTGATGCAGGAGCAGCGCGACCGGGCCAAGGCCGACGCCAAGGCCAAGAAGACCGGCCACGCGGACATGTCCGCCTACCGGGAGATCGCCGACGGCTCCGGCGCCACCGAGTTCACCGGTTACGCCACCACCCAGGGCGAGTCCACCCTCGTCGGCCTGCTGGTCAACGGCGTCTCCGCGCCCGCGGCCTCCGAGGGCGACGACGTCGAGGTCGTCCTGGACCGCACCCCCTTCTACGCCGAGGGCGGCGGCCAGCTCGCCGACCAGGGCCGGATCAAGCTCGACTCCGGCGCCGTCATCGTCGTCCGCGACGTGCAGCAGCCCGTCCCGGGCGTCTTCGTCCACAAGGGCTCCGTCCAGGTCGGCGAGGTGACGGTGGGCGCCTCCGCGTACGCCGCCATCGACGTGCACCGCCGCCGGGCCATCGCCCGCGCCCACTCGGCCACGCACCTGACCCACCAGGCCCTGCGCGACGCCCTCGGCCCGACGGCCGCCCAGGCCGGCTCGGAGAACTCCCCCGGGCGTTTCCGCTTCGACTTCGGCTCCCCGAACGCCGTCCCCGGCACGGTCCTCACCGACGTCGAGCAGAAGATCAACGACGTGCTCTCCCGCGAGCTCGACGTCACCGCCGAGGTCATGAGCATCGACGAGGCGAAGAAGCAGGGCGCCATCGCCGAGTTCGGCGAGAAGTACGGCGAGCGCGTGCGCGTCGTGACCATCGGCGACTTCTCCAAGGAGCTGTGCGGCGGCACCCACGTCGGCAACACCGCCCAGCTGGGCCTGGTGAAGCTGCTCGGCGAGTCCTCCATCGGCTCCGGCGTGCGCCGCGTCGAGGCCCTGGTGGGCGTGGACGCGTACAACTTCCTGGCCAAGGAGCACACGGTCGTCGCCCAGCTCCAGGAGCTGGTCAAGGGCCGTCCGGAAGAGCTGCCGGAGAAGATCGCCTCCATGCTCGGCAAGCTGAAGGACGCCGAGAAGGAGATCGAGAAGTTCCGCGCGGAGAAGGTCCTCCAGGCCGCCGCCGGTCTCGCCGAGAACGCGCAGGACATCCGCGGCGTCGCCCTCGTCGTGGGCCAGGTGCCGGACGGCACCGGCGCCGACGACCTGCGCAGGCTGGTCCTCGACGTCCGCGGCCGCATCCCGGGCGACCGCCCGGCCGTCGTGGCGCTCTTCACCACGGCGAACGACCGCCCGCTGACCGTCATCGCCACCAACGAGGCGGCCCGCGAGCGCGGCCTCAAGGCCGGCGACCTGGTCCGTACGGCCGCCAAGACCCTCGGCGGCGGCGGTGGCGGCAAGCCGGACGTGGCCCAGGGCGGCGGCCAGAACCCGGCCGCCATCCCCGAGGCCATCAGCGCCGTCGAACGCCTCGTCGTCGAGACGGCCTGACGATGACGCTGCGCCGCGGCCGAAGGCTGGCCATCGACGTCGGGGACGCCCGGATCGGGGTCGCCTCCTGCGACCCCGACGGGGTGCTCGCCACACCGGTGGAAACCGTCCCGGGCCGGGACATCCCGTTCGCCCACCGGCGGCTGCGGCAGCTCGTCGCGGAGTACGAGCCCCTCGAAGTCGTCGTCGGCCTCCCCCGCTCGCTCAGCGGGCGGGAGGGGCCGGCCGCGGCCAAGGTGCGCGTCTTCGCCAACGAACTCGCCAAGGGCATCAAGCCGGTGACGGTGCGCCTGGTGGACGAGCGGATGACCACGGTCACCGCGGCCCAGGGGCTGCGGGCGTCCGGCAGGAACGCCAAGAAGGGCCGCGCGGTCATCGACCAGGCGGCCGCCGTGGTGATCCTTCAGAACGCTCTTGAGACCGAACGGGTATCAGGTAATCCGCCCGGTGAGTGCGTCGAAGTGGTTGTCTGATCGCGATACGGTAACGTTCCGCGCGATGTGGCGGCATTCGAACAGCCGTCGCCCACCACTTCAGAGGCGGAACCGGGTGCCGCGGCAACGAAGCCGCTGCCTTCGTCTCGCGGCTCTAGGGGACCGATGACTGAGTATGGCCGGGGCCGCGCCCCCGAACCCTGGCACCCGGAGGACCCGCTCTACGGGGACCAGGGGTGGACCGGACAGGCGACCCAGCAGCAGCATCAGCAGGAGTCGCAGTACCAGGAGTCGCAGTACCAGGACCCGCAGTTCCAGGAGCCGCAGTTCCAGCAGTACCCGCAGCAGTACCCGGAACAGCAGCAGTACGAGCAGCAGCAGTACGTGCCGCAGGAGCAGCAGCCGCACCCGCAGCACCAGCAGTCCCAGCCCCAGCAGGTCTACGACGGCCAGGGCTGGGACACCGGGCAGGGGCAGCAGGTCCCGTACCAGGCCCAGGCCCAGGCCCAGGCCCAGGCCCAGGCGCAGGCCCATGCCCCGGCACACGCCCAGGTCCAGGCCCCGTACGAGGCCGGGCACGCGCCCGTGGACCCGTACGCCGACGCCGACCCCTACGCCCAGTCCGTCACCACGGGCTACCCGGGCGAGGCCCCCGACCTCTACGCCACCCCCGAGGCCTTCCCCCCGCCCCGGCCCCCCGGCCGGCGCCACCTCGACCCGGACCCGGCCGATGAGCCGCCGGCGGAGGAGCCGGAGGAGTCCCTCCTCGGCGACGCCGACGACGAGCCCCCCGGCCGCGGCGGCCGGCGCGCGGGTCGCGGCAAGGGCGGCAAGGGCGGCAAACCCAAGCGCAGCGGCGCGGCCTGCCTGGTCGCTGCCCTGGTCATCGTCGCCGTCGTCGGCGGTGGCGGCTACTACGGCTACTCGTACCTCAAGGAGCGCTTCGGCGCGACGGAGGACTTCGCGGGTTCCGGCTCGGAGGAGTCGGTCGACATCGAGATCCCCAGGGGCGCGGGCCTCGGCCAGATGGGCCGCATCCTCAAGGACGCCGGGATCGTCGCGAGCGCCCAGGCCTTCGTGGACGCCGCCAACGCCAACCCCAAGGGCAAGTCGATCCAGCCCGGCGTGTACACGCTGAAGAAGAAGATGTCGGGCGCCGCGGCCGTGGCCGTGATGATCGACCCCACCAAGCTGAACGTCATCACCGTCACCGAGGGCATGCGCAACACCAAGGTGTACGACGCGATCGACAAGAAGCTCGGCAAGCCGGCCGGCACCACCAAGGACATCGCGCAGCGCGAGGCCAGGAACCTGGGCCTGCCGGCCTGGGCGGGCAACGACCCCAAGCTGATCGACCCGCTCGAAGGCTTCCTCTACCCGACGCGCTACGACCTCGGCAAGGACAGCACCCCCGAGTCGCTGCTCAAGCAGATGGTCAAGAACGCGAACGCCAAGTACAGCGAGCTGGGCGTGGAGGCCAAGGCCAGGGAACTGGGCCTGGAGAACCCCCTCCAGGTGGTCACGGTCGCCAGCCTCGTCAACGCCGAGGGCAAGAACCACGACGACTTCCGCAAGATGGCGGAGGTGGTCTACAACCGCCTCAAGAAGAGCAACGACGTCACGAACCAGAAGCTCCAGTTCGACTCGACGTACAACTACGTCAAGAACCAGAGCGAGATCAACTTCAACCTGAAGGAAGCCCAGGCCTTCGACAACCCGTACAACACGCACTACGTCAAGGGACTGCCCCCGGGCCCCATCGGCAACCCCGGCCTGGAGGCGCTGACCGCTACGCTCAACCCGGACCACGGCGGATGGATGTTCTTCGTGTCGGTCGACGGCCAGACGACGACCTTCACCAAGACGTACGACGAGCACCTCAAGCTCGTCGCCGAGTTCCAGGACCGGCAGAAGCAGCACAAGAACGGCGGGTAGCAGTCATGTCAGGGATACGGGCCGCGGTGCTGGGTTCGCCCATCGAGCACTCCCTCTCACCGGTGCTGCACCGCGCCGCCCACCGGGAGCTCGGCCTCGACGACTGGTCCTACGACCGGTTCGAGATCGACGAGGCCGCGCTCCCCGGGTTCGTGGCGGGGCTCGGCCCCGAGTGGGCCGGGCTGTCCCTGACCATGCCGCTCAAGCGGGCGGTCATCCCGCTGCTCGACGCGGTCAGCGACACCGCCGCCTCCGTGGAGGCGGTCAACACGGTCGTCCTGACCCGGGACGGCCGCCGCCTCGGCGACAACACCGACATCCCCGGGATCCTCGCCGCGCTGCACGAGCGCGGCGTCGAGAAGGTCCCTGCCGCCGCGGTCCTCGGCGCCGGGGCCACCGCCTCCTCGGCGCTGGCCGCCCTCGGCCGGATCTGCACCGGCGAGGTCACCGCGTACGTACGCTCCGCCGCCCGCGCCGCCGAGATGCGCGAGTGGGGCGAGCGGCTCGGCGTGCCCGTCCGCACGGCCGACTGGTCACGGGCGGCCGAGGCGCTGACGGCGCCCCTGGTCGTCGCCACCACCCCGGCCGGGGCCACCGACGCCCTCGCCGCGGCCGTACCCGAGGCCCCGGGCACCCTCTTCGACGTCCTCTACGACCCCTGGCCGACCCCGCTGGCCGCCGCCTGGACCGGCCGCGGCGGGACCCTGCTGGGCGGCCTGGACCTGCTGGTCCACCAGGCCGTCCTCCAGGTCGAGCAGATGACCGGGACCCCCCGCGGCCCGCTCGCGGCCATGCGGGCCGCCGGCGAAGCGGCCCTGCGCGCCCGCCACTGAGCGGGGCCGCGCCCGGCCCGCGCGTAGGGAACGGATAGCCGTACGCGCCACAGTGGCTCCGCGGCCGTCGTCCGACTGCTGGACCGGGGCCGGTGCACCCGCCCGGACGTGGGAGGATCGGGTGAGGCGGGTCAGGGCCGCGCACCCGATCGCGCCGTCGCAGTGCCAGGCGCGAGCATGAGGAGCATCGTTGAGCAGGTTGCGTTGGCTGACCGCAGGAGAGTCGCACGGACCGGCCCTGGTCGCGACGCTGGAGGGCCTTCCCGCCGGCGTCCCGGTCACCACCGAGCTGGTGGCGGACCACCTGGCCCGGCGCCGGCTCGGCTATGGCCGCGGTGCCCGGATGAAGTTCGAGCAGGACGAGATCACCTTCCTCGGCGGCGTCCGGCACGGACTGTCCCAGGGCTCCCCGATCGCGGTCATGATCGGCAACACCGAGTGGCCGAAGTGGGAGACCGTCATGTCGGCCGACCCGGTCGACCCCTCGCTGCTCAAGGAGACCGGCCGCAACGCCCCGCTCACCCGTCCGCGCCCCGGCCACGCCGACCTCGCGGGCATGCAGAAGTACGGCTTCGACGAGGCCCGGCCGATCCTGGAGCGCGCCAGCGCCCGTGAGACCGCCGCCCGTGTGGCCCTCGGCGCCGTCGCCCGCTCCTTCATCAAGGAGGTCGCGGGCATCGAGATCGTCTCCCACGTGGTCGAACTCGCCGCGGCGAAGGCCCCCTACGGAGTCCTGCCGACCCCCGCCGACGTCGAGAAGCTCGACGCCGACCCGGTCCGCTGCCTCGACGCCGACGCGTCGAAGGCGATGGTCGCCGAGATCGACCAGGCCCACAAGGACGGTGACACCCTCGGCGGCGTCGTGGAGGTCCTCGCCTACGGGGTGCCCGTCGGCCTCGGCTCCCACGTCCACTGGGACCGGCGCCTCGACGCCCGCCTCGCCGCCGCCCTCATGGGCATCCAGGCCATCAAGGGCGTCGAGGTCGGCGACGGCTTCGAGCTGGCCCGCGTACCCGGCTCCCAGGCGCACGACGAGATCGTCTCCACTCCCGAGGGCCTCAAGCGCACCTCCGGCCGCTCCGGCGGCACCGAGGGCGGTCTGACCACCGGTGAGCTGCTGCGCGTACGGGCCGCCATGAAGCCCATCGCGACCGTGCCGCGGGCGCTGGCGACCGTCGACGTGGCGACCGGCGAGGCGACGGTGGCCCACCACCAGCGCTCCGACGTCTGCGCGGTGCCCGCCGCGGGCATCGTCGCCGAGGCCATGGTCGCGCTCGTGCTGGCCGACGCCGTGGTCGAGAAGTTCGGCGGCGACTCGGTCCCCGAGACCCGCCGCAACGTCCGTTCCTACCTCGACAACCTGCAGATCCGGTGACCGCCGGACCACTGGTCGTCCTCGTCGGCCCCATGGGGTCCGGCAAGTCCACGGTGGGCGCGCTGATCGCCGAACGGCTCGGCGTCGCCTACCGGGACACCGACGCCGACATCGTCGCCGCCACGGGCCGGGAGATCTCCGACCTGTTCGTCGACGAGGGCGAGCCGTACTTCCGCGAGCTGGAGCGGCGGGCCGTCGCGGCCGCCGTCGCCGAGCACACCGGAGTCCTCGCCCTCGGCGGCGGCGCCGTCCTCGACGAGGGCACCCGCGCCCTCCTCGGCGGGCTGCCCGTGGCCTACCTGTCGATGGACGTCGAGGAGGCCGTGCGCCGCGTCGGCCTCGGCGCGGCCCGCCCGCTGCTCGCCGTCAACCCGCGCCGCCAGTGGCGCGAGCTGATGGACGCCCGGCGCCCCCTGTACACCGAAGTAGCGCGCGTCGTGGTGGCCACCGACGACCGCACCCCCGAAGAGGTCGCCCAGGCGGTCCTCGACGCTCTGGAGTTGAAGGACGTATGACAGACCAGGTGACGCGCATCAAGGTCGGCGCGAGCGCGGGACACGAGGCGTACGACGTGCTGGTCGGCCGGCAGCTGCTGGGCGAGCTGGGCAGCCTGATCGGCACCCGCGCCCAGCGCGTGGCCGTGATCCACCCCGAGGCGCTCGCCTCGACCGGCGAGGCGCTGCGCGACGACCTCGCGGCGCAGGGCTACGAGGCCGTCGCCATCCAGGTGCCCAACGCCGAAGAGGCCAAGACCATCGAGGTGGCGGCGTACTGCTGGAAGGCGCTGGGCCAGTCCGGCTTCACCCGGACCGACGTGATCGTCGGCGTCGGCGGCGGCGCCACCACCGACCTCGCGGGCTTCGTGGCGGCCTCCTGGCTGCGCGGGGTGCGCTGGATCGCGGTGCCGACCACCGTCCTCGCGATGGTCGACGCGGCCGTCGGCGGCAAGACCGGCATCAACACCGCCGAGGGCAAGAACCTCGTCGGCGCCTTCCACCCGCCGGCGGGCGTGCTGTGCGACCTCGCCGCGCTGGACTCGCTGCCGGTCCACGACTACGTCAGCGGTCTCGCCGAGGTCATCAAGGCCGGGTTCATCTCCGACCCGAGGATCCTGGAGCTGATCGAGGAAGACCCGGGGGCGGCGCGCACGCCCGAGGGCCCGCACACGGCCGAGCTGATCGTGCGCTCCATCCAGGTCAAGGCCGACGTGGTCTCCAGCGACCTCAAGGAGGCCGGACTGCGCGAGGTCCTCAACTACGGCCACACCCTCGCGCACGCCATCGAGAAGAACGAGCGCTACAAGTGGCGCCACGGCGCGGCCGTGTCCGTCGGCATGGTCTTCGCCGCCGAACTGGGCCGGCTCGCGGGCCGCCTCGACGACGCCACGGCCGACCGGCACCGCGAGATCCTCGGGGCCGTCGGGCTGCCGCTGACCTACCGCGGCGACCAGTGGCCCAAGCTGCTCCAGACCATGCAGCTCGACAAGAAGTCCCGCGGCAACCTGCTGCGCTTCATCGTCCTGGACGGCCTGGGCAAGCCCACCGTCCTGGAGGGCCCGGACCCGGCGCACCTGATCGCCGCGTACGGCGAGGTGTCCGCGTGAGCGACGGCGCGGCCCGCAGGGTCCTCGTCCTCAACGGCCCGAACCTGGGCCGGCTCGGCTCCCGCGAGCCCGACGTCTACGGGGCCACCTCGTACGCCGGGCTGGTGGAGAGCTGCCGCGCCCTGGGGGCGGAGCTCGGCTTCGACGTGGAGGTCCGCGAGACCAACGACGAGGGCGAGCTGGTGCGCTGGCTGCACGAGGCCGCCGACGGGAAGCTCCCCGTCGTGATCAACCCGGGCGCCTTCACGCACTACTCGTACGCCATGCGGGACGCGGCGGCGCAGCGCACCGCGCCGCTGATCGAGGTGCACATCTCCAACCCGTACGCCCGCGAGGAGTTCCGGCACACGTCCGTCATCGCGGCCGTGGCCACCGGTACCGTGGCGGGCTTCGGGCTGGGCTCCTACCGGCTGGCGCTGCGCGCGCTGGCGGAAGAGGTCACGGCCTGAGATAACGTTCTCGCATCAGTCGCCTGAACGAGACGGAGTGGCGCGGATGCAGCACGGAGTGGGGGGCTGGAGTCCGCCGACGGGTCAGCACCCGGCGGCGCCCCCGCCGCCGCCGATACCCCCGGCCCAGGGCTGGCCGGTGACCCCGGTGCCCGAGGCCACGGGGCACATCCCGCTGCCCCCCGCCGTGGCCGCGCCGCCCGTTCCCCCCGCGCCGGGCACCGGCGGCGCCACGCTCGCGGTCCTGCTCATCGGCCCGGCGGGGGCCGGCAAGACCACCGTGGCCCGGCACTGGGCGAACACCCGTCCGGTGCCGACCGCCCACATCAGCCTGGACGACGTCCGCGAATGGGTGTGCTCCGGCTTCGCGGATCCGCAGTCCGGCTGGAACGAGCACTCCGAGGCCCAGTACCGCCTGGCCCGGCGCACCTGCGGCTTCGCCGCCCGCAACTTCCTGGCCAACGGGATCTCCTGCATCCTCGACGACGCCGTCTTCCCCGACCGCCCGGTGGTGGGCCTGGGCGGCTGGAAGCGGCACGTGGGGCCGGGGCTGCTGCCGGTGGTGCTGCTGCCCGGCCTGGAGATCGTCCTCGACCGCAACGCCGCCCGCTCCGGCAACCGCCGCCTCTCCGACGAGGAGGTCGCCCGCATCCACGGCCGGATGGCCGGCTGGTACGGCTCCGGACTGCCCATCATCGACAATTCACACCTCGACGTGGAAGGCACCGCGCGGGCCCTGGACGAGGCCCTCGCGCGGGCGGCGGCGGCCCCCGGAGGCTGGTAGCCGCCCGCCCCCGGTCCCGTCCCGCCGGGGTCCGCGTCCCGTCCGGATGCGCTCGCCAGGCCGGATGCGCGGTGCGCTCGTACGCTCGAAGACATGTCAGACGTGTACGCGACCCGCAGGGGACTGCTCCGCGACCGCTGTACGGCCGCGGGCAGCTCCGCCGCACTGATCACGCGTCCGGCGAACGTCCGCTACCTCGCCGGGGCGTCCCCGCTGGGCGCCGTCCTGCTGGTCGGACCCGCCGAGGACGTGCTGTTCTGCGCCGCCGCGCCCTCCTGCGAGGCGGACGAGGGACGGCTCGACGAGCGGCTGCGCCTCTCCGTGCTGTCCAGCCCCGGTGCCGACCCGGCCGTGGCCGCGGCCGACCTGGCCGCCGCCGGACGGGCCGAGTCCCTGGCCGTGGAGGAACACCACCTCACCGTCGGCCGGCACCGGGCCCTGCACTCGGTGGCGCCCCGGCTGCGGCTGGCCGACCTCGGCTCCGCCGTCGAGCAGCTGCGCCTGGTCAAGGACGAGGAGGAGATCGCCTGCCTGCGGATCGCCGCCGAGATCGCCGACCAGGCCCTCGGCGAGCTGCTGGAGTCGATCCTGGTCGGCCGCACCGAACGCCACCTGGCCCTGGAGCTGGAACGCCGCCTCGTCGACCACGGCGCCGACGGCCCGGCCTTCCCGACCTCCGTCGGCACCGGCCCGCATTCGGGCCGGGGCCGGCACCGGCCCTCGGACCGGCGGGTGGAGGAGGGCGATTTCCTCTCCGTCTGCCTCGGTGCGAACTACCGCGGCTACCGCTGCGAAATCGGCCGCACCTTCGTGATCGGGACCACCCCGGCCGACTGGCAGATCGAGCTGTACGAGCTCGTCTTCGCCGCCCAGCGGGCCGGCCGGGAGGCGCTCCTGCCGGGCGCCGCCTACCGCGACGTGGACCGCGCGGCACGGTCCGTGCTGGACTCCGCGGGCCACGGGGAAGCCCTCGCGGGATGGATGGGACACGGGGTGGGCCTCGAAATCGACGAGGACCCGCAGCTTGCACCTACGGCAATGGGTAAACTGGACGCTTGCGTGCCGGTCACCGTCGAACCGGGGGTTCACCTCCCGGGCCGGGGAGGTGTCCGGATCGATGACACGCTCGTCGTGCGCCCCGAGGCGGACGGCGGTCCCGAGCTACTCACCATTACGACCAAGGAGCTGCTCGCGCTCTAGCCCGCGTGGCCGGGCTGTGCGCGCATCCGTGGTCTTCCAGTGCAGGAGATTCCGCAACCGTGGCTTCCACGAACGACCTCAAGAACGGCATGGTGCTGAAGCTCGACGGGGGCCAGCTCTGGTCCGTCGTCGAGTTCCAGCACGTCAAGCCCGGCAAGGGCCCGGCCTTCGTGCGTACCAAGCTCAAGAACGTGCTCTCGGGCAAGGTCGTCGACAAGACCTTCAACGCCGGTGTGAAGGTCGAGACGGCCACCATCGACCGCCGTGACATGCAGTTCTCGTACATGGACGGCGAGTACTTCGTCTTCATGGACATGAGCACCTACGACCAGCTCATGGTCGACCGCAAGGCCGTCGGCGACGCCGCCAACTTCCTCATCGAGGGCTTCACCGCCTCCGTGGCCCAGCACGAGGGCGAGGTGCTCTACGTCGAGCTCCCGGCCGCCGTCGAGCTGACCATCCAGCACACCGACCCGGGCGTCCAGGGCGACCGCTCCACCGGCGGCACCAAGCCCGCCACGCTGGAGACCGGTTACGAGATCCAGGTCCCGCTGTTCGTCACCACGGGCGAGGTCGTCAAGGTCGACACCCGCACCAGCGACTACCTCGGCCGGAAGAGCAACTAACCCGTGGCTGCTCGGAGCAATGCGCGCAAGCGCGCCTTCCAGATCCTGTTCGAGGCCGACCAGCGCGGGGTCCCCGTGCGCGAGGTCCTCGCGGACTGGATCCGCCACGCGAGGTCGGACGACCGGCAGCCGCCGGTCAGCGCCTTCACGATGGACCTCGTCGAGGGTTACGCCGACAAGGTGAACCGGATCGACGAGCTGATCGTCACCTACGCCGTGGACTGGGACCTCGACCGCATGCCGGTCGTCGACCGCAACATCCTGCGGCTGGGCGCCTACGAGCTGATCTGGGTCGACGAGACCCCGGACGCCGTGGCGATCGACGAGGCCGTCCAGCTGGCCAAGGAGTTCTCCACGGACGAGTCGCCCTCGTTCGTGAACGGGCTGCTGGGCCGCTTCAAGGACCTCAAGCCGAAGCTGCGCCGCAGCGAGGCCTGACGCGGGACACCGCGCCGTACGGAAGGGCCCGCGACGCGAGCGTCGCGGGCCCTTCCGTTGTCGCGGTCCCCGCGGCGCGCGGACATGCGAAACCGGCGGGTGCCGGGGCCCTGAAGGGGCCCCGGCACCCGCCGGTAACGTTTCTGCTGGGCCGGCCGGGGACTAGATGTCCTCGTGGGCCACCGCGCGGCGCGCGTCCGCGTCCAGGACGCCCCAGCTGATGAGCTGCTCGGTCAGGACGGAGGGGGACTGGTCGTAGATGACGGCCAGGGTGCGCAGGTCGTCCTGGCGGATCGACAGCACCTTGCCGTTGTAGTCGCCGCGCTGGCTCTGGATGGTCGCCGCGTAGCGCTGGAGCGGGCCGGCCTTCTCGGCGGGCACGCCCGCCAGCCGCTCCAGGTCCAGGCGCAGCTTCGGCGGCGGCTCGGCCGCTCCGCCGGGCGTCGTGCCCGGCAGCAGTTCCTGCACCGGAACACCGTAGAAGTCCGCCAGCTCGGCAAGGCGCTGGACGGTCACGGCGCGGTCCCCGCGCTCGTAGGACCCGACCACCACGGCCTTCCAACGGCCCTGGGACTTCTCCTCGACACCGTGAAGGGAGAGGCCCTGCTGGGTGCGGATGGCGCGGAGCTTGGCCCCGAGCTGTTTGGCGTATTCGCTGGACATAACGCTCCCGGACGCTGTGACGCTGTGACGACATGGACGACAGGCGACATGGTTGACATGCGGCTCCGTCGCGCGGCTGGTAACTCACTGTGAGGTTACGCAGCGTTACGTGGATGCGTCAAGCCGAATGCCGTTCGACGCCCGCCCGCGAGGGCCGCCGCGGCGCCCGTGCGAAGCCGGGCGCCCGTTCCTGGTACGGTGGACGGCGTACATCAGACGTCCTTTAAGGTCCGTCCCGTGAGGCGGAGAAGGAGGTCCTTTTCATGGACAGCCAGACTTCCCCGGCTTCTTCGGAAGCCGGATCCGAGGCGGCGCGCCCCGTACTGGAGGCGCAGGACATCGCCCGGGTCCTGACCCGCATCGCCCACGAGATCGTCGAGCGCGCCAAGGGCGCCGACGACGTGGTGCTCCTCGGCGTTCCCACCCGCGGCGTGTTCCTCGCCGGCCGGCTGGCCGCCAAGCTCGAAGAGATCACCGGTGCCAAGATCCCGGTGGGCTCCCTCGACATCACCATGTACCGCGACGACCTGCGTCTGAAGCCCGCCCGGGCGATCGGCCGCACCGAGATCCCCGGCGACGGAATCGACGGCCGCCTGGTGGTCCTCGTCGACGACGTGCTCTTCTCCGGACGCACCATCCGGGCCGCCCTCGACGCCCTCGGCGACATCGGCCGGCCGCGCGCCGTGCAGCTCGCCGTCCTCGTCGACCGCGGCCACCGCGAACTGCCGATCCGCGCCGACTACGTCGGCAAGAACCTCCCCACGTCGCTGCGGGAGACCGTCAAGGTCCAGCTCCAGGAGGAGGACGGCCGGGACGCCGTTCTGCTCGGCCAGCGGACCGACCAGGCCTCCGGGCAGTAGCCCGTACGGACGCCGGACCCCCCGACCGGGGGTCCGCGCCGCAGCCTGCCCTGCCCGTATTCCAGTCAGCCCGCCTGCCTGCCCTCCCGACTTACGGAGCACCCAGATGAAGCGCCACCTCATCTCGGCCGCCGACCTCACCCGCGACGACGCCGTCCTCATCCTCGACACCGCCGAGGAGATGGCCCGCGTCGCGGACCGGCCGATCAAGAAGCTGCCCACCCTGCGCGGCCGTACGATCTGCAACCTCTTCTTCGAGGACTCCACCCGCACCCGGATCTCCTTCGAGGCCGCCGAGAAGCGCCTGTCCGCCGACGTGATCAACTTCGCGGCCAAGGGCTCCAGCGTCTCCAAGGGCGAGTCCCTCAAGGACACCGCGCAGACCCTGGAGGCCATGGGCGTCGACGCCGTGGTCATCCGGCACAGCGCCTCCGGGGCCCCCTACCGGCTCGCCACCTCCGGCTGGATCGACGCCCCCGTCATCAACGCGGGCGACGGCACCCACCAGCACCCCACCCAGGCCCTGCTGGACGCCTTCACCATGCGCCGCCGCCTCGTCGGCCGGGACGCCGGGCTCGGCAAGGACCTCGACGGCCGCCGGATCACCCTCGTCGGCGACGTCCTGCACAGCCGCGTGGCCCGCTCCAACGTGGACCTGCTGCACACCCTGGGCGCCGAGGTCACCCTGGTGGCCCCGCCCACCCTGGTGCCCGTCGGCGTCGAGACCTGGCCGTGCGAGGTCTCGTACAGCCTCGACGAGGTGCTGCCGAAGTCCGACGCGGTCATGATGCTGCGGGTGCAGCGCGAGCGGATGAACGCCGCCTTCTTCCCCACCGAGCGCGAGTACTCGCGCCGCTACGGCCTGGACGCCGCCCGGATGGCGCGGATGCCCGGGCACGCCATCGTGATGCACCCCGGCCCGATGGTCCGCGGCATGGAGATCACCGCCGAGGTCGCCGACTCCGACCGCTGCACGGTCGTCGAGCAGGTCGCCAACGGCGTCTCGATCCGGATGGCCGTCCTCTACCTGCTGCTCGGCGGCTCCGAGCCCGCCGTCACCACCACCGCCGCCCCGCGTACCGAGGAGAACAAGTAACCATGAGCAAGATCCTTATTCGTGGCGCGAAGGTGCTCGGCGGCGAGGCGCAGGACGTCCTGATCGACGGCGAGAGCATCGAAGCGGTCGGGACCGGCCTGTCCGCCGAGGGCGCGAGCGTCATCGAGGCCGAGGGCCGGACGCTCCTGCCGGGCCTGGTCGACCTGCACACCCACCTGCGCGAGCCGGGCCGCGAGGACTCCGAGACCGTCCTCACCGGCACCCGCGCCGCCGCCTCCGGCGGCTACACCGCCGTCTTCGCCATGGCCAACACCTTCCCGGTCGCCGACACCGCCGGCGTCGTCGAGCAGGTCTGGCGCCTGGGCAAGGAGTCCGGCTACTGCGACGTGCAGCCCATCGGCGCCGTCACCGTCGGCCTGGAGGGCAAGAAGCTCTCCGAGCTGGGCGCCATGCACGAGTCCGCCGCCCGCGTCACCGTCTTCTCCGACGACGGCAAGTGCGTGGACGACGCCGTGATCATGCGCCGCGCCCTGGAGTACGTGAAGGCCTTCGGCGGCGTCGTCGCCCAGCACGCCCAGGAGCCCCGCCTCACCGAGGGCGCCCAGATGAACGAGGGCGTCGTCTCCGCCGAGCTGGGCCTCGGCGGCTGGCCCGCCGTCGCCGAGGAGTCGATCATCGCGCGCGACGTCCTCCTCGCCGAGCACGTCGGCTCCCGGGTGCACATCTGCCACCTCTCCACCGCCGGCTCCGTCGAGATCGTCCGCTGGGCCAAGTCCCGCGGCATCGACGTCACCGCCGAGGTCACCCCGCACCACCTGCTCCTCACCGACGAGCTCGTCCGCTCGTACGACCCGGTCTACAAGGTCAACCCGCCGCTGCGCACCGAGCGCGACGTGATGGCCCTGCGCGAGGCGCTCGCCGACGGCACGATCGACATCGTCGCCACCGACCACGCCCCGCACCCGCACGAGGACAAGGACTGCGAGTGGGCCGCCGCCGCCATGGGCATGGTGGGCCTGGAGACCGCCCTGTCCGTCGTCCAGCAGACGATGGTGGAGACCGGCCTGCTCGACTGGGCGGGCGTTGCCGAGCGGATGTCGTACGCCCCGGCGCGCATCGGCGGCCTTCCGCACCACGGACGACCCGTCTCGGCAGGTGAACCCGCCAACCTCACCCTGGTCGACACCTCGTACCGTGGTGTCGTGGACCCCGCGCACTTCGCCTCCCGCAGCCGCAACACGCCTTACGAGGGCCGTGAGCTGCCGGGGCGCGTCACTCACACCTTCCTGCGGGGCCGGGCAACGGTCGTGGACGGGAAACTGGCGTGACACCTGCAGTGATCCAACTGGCCGCCGAGGCCGCCGAACGACAGTCGGCGGAGGTGACGGACTGGGGCGCCCGCATCGCGTGGGTGGTCGGTCTGCTCGTCTTCATCGCGTTCGTGTACTGGCTGATGCGGCAGGGCTGGAAATGGCGCGGCGCCCTGCAGAGCGATCTGCCGGAGCTGCCCGCCGCCCCGAGCGGCCTGCCCGCGCACCGGCTGGCCCTGACCGGCCGCTACCACGGGTCCACCACCGCCGGGCAGTGGCTCGACCGGATCGTCGCCCACGGCCTGGGGGTGCGCAGCCGGGTCGAGCTCACGCTCACCGACGCGGGCCTCGACGTGGTCCGTCCGGGTGCCACCGACTTCTTCGTACCGGCCGCGCGGCTGCGCGGCGCCCGCCTCGACAAGGGGATCGCGGGCAAGGTACTCACCGAGGGCGGTCTGCTCGTCGTCACCTGGGCGCACGGCGACAAGCTGATCGACTCCGGATTCCGCTCCGACCGCGCGGCCGAACACGCCGCCTGGGTCGAGGCGATCAACTCCATGAACCAATCCATCACGACGGAAGGCGCCGAACGATGACGACCTCCACCAGGGGAGCAGCCAAAGCTCCCGCCGTACTCGTCCTGGAGGACGGCCGGATCTTCCGCGGCCGTGCCTACGGCGCTGTGGGGGAGACCTTCGGCGAGGCCGTGTTCTCCACGGGCATGACCGGCTACCAGGAGACCCTCACCGACCCGTCGTACCACCGGCAGGTGGTCGTGATGACCGCCCCGCACGTGGGCAACACCGGGGTCAACGACGAGGACCCCGAGTCCTCCCGCATCTGGGTGTCCGGCTACGTGGTCCGCGATCCCGCCCGCGTCCCCTCCAACTGGCGCTCGCGGCGCACGCTGGACGACGAGCTCGTCGCCCAGGGCGTCGTCGGGATCTGCGGCGTCGACACCCGCGCCCTCACCCGCCACCTGCGCGAGCGCGGCGCCATGCGCGTCGGCATCTTCTCCGGCGAGGCCGTCATGGACGACGCCGTGCTGCTGGCGAAGGTCCAGGACGCCCCGCAGATGAAGGGCGCGGACCTCTCCGCCGAGGTCGCCACCAAGGAGGCGTACGTCGTCCCCGCGATCGGCGAGAAGAAGTTCACCGTCGCCGCCGTCGACCTCGGCATCAAGGGCATGACCCCGCACCGGATGGCCGAGCGCGGCATCGAGGTGCACGTGCTGCCCGCCACCGCCACCGTCGAGGACGTGTACGCGGTCAATCCGGACGGCGTGTTCTTCTCCAACGGCCCGGGCGACCCGGCCACCGCCGACGGCCCCGTCGCCGTCATGCGGGGCGTGCTGGAGCGCAAGACCCCGCTCTTCGGCATCTGCTTCGGCAACCAGATCCTCGGCCGCGCGCTCGGCTTCGGCACGTACAAGCTGAAGTACGGCCACCGCGGCATCAACCAGCCGGTGCAGGACCGCACCACCGGCAAGGTCGAGGTCACCGCGCACAACCACGGCTTCGCCGTCGACGCGCCCCTCGACCGGGTGTCCGAGACCCCCTTCGGCCGCGCCGAGGTCTCCCACGTCTGCCTGAACGACCAGGTCGTCGAGGGCCTGCGGCTGCTCGACCAGCCGGCCTTCTCCGTCCAGTACCACCCCGAAGCGGCAGCCGGCCCGCACGACGCCGCCTACCTCTTCGACCGCTTCACGTCTTTGATGAGCACCGCCCAGATGGAGGCCGAGCGTGCCTAAGCGCACCGATATCCAGTCCGTCCTGGTCATCGGCTCCGGCCCGATCGTCATCGGGCAGGCCGCCGAGTTCGACTACTCCGGCACCCAGGCCTGCCGCGTCCTCAAGGCCGAGGGCCTGCGGGTCATCCTGGTGAACTCCAACCCCGCGACGATCATGACCGACCCGGAGATCGCCGACGCCACGTACGTCGAGCCGATCACCCCCGAGTTCGTCGAGAAGATCATCGCCAAGGAGCGTCCCGACGCGCTCCTGCCCACCCTCGGCGGCCAGACCGCGCTCAACACCGCGATCTCCATGCACGAGCAGGGCGTCCTGGAGAAGTACGGCGTCGAGCTCATCGGCGCCAACGTCGAGGCCATCAACAAGGGCGAGGACCGCGACCTCTTCAAGGGCGTCGTCGAGGCCGTCAAGGCCAAGATCGGCTACGGCGAGTCCGCCCGCTCGGTGATCTGCCACACCATGGACGACGTCATCCAGGGCGTCGACACCCTCGGCGGCTACCCCGTCGTCGTGCGCCCCTCCTTCACCATGGGCGGCGCCGGCTCCGGCTTCGCCCACGACGAGGAAGAGCTGCGCCGCATCGCCGGCCAGGGCCTGACGCTCTCCCCGACCACCGAGGTGCTCCTGGAGGAGTCCATCCTCGGCTGGAAGGAGTACGAGCTGGAGCTGATGCGCGACACCAAGGACAACGTGGTCGTCGTCTGCTCCATCGAGAACTTCGACCCGATGGGCGTGCACACCGGCGACTCGATCACCGTCGCCCCGGCGATGACGCTGACCGACCGCGAGTACCAGCGGCTGCGCGACATCGGCATCGCGATCATCCGCGAGGTCGGCGTCGACACCGGCGGCTGCAACATCCAGTTCGCGATCGACCCGGCCGACGGCCGCGTCATCGTCATCGAGATGAACCCGCGCGTCTCGCGCTCCTCGGCGCTCGCCTCGAAGGCCACCGGCTTCCCGATCGCCAAGATCGCCGCCAAGCTGGCCATCGGCTACACGCTCGACGAGGTCCCCAACGACATCACCGAGAAGACGCCGGCCTCCTTCGAGCCGTCCCTCGACTACGTCGTCGTCAAGGCCCCGCGCTTCGCCTTCGAGAAGTTCCCGCTCGCCGACTCCACCCTCACCACCACCATGAAGTCGGTGGGCGAGGCCATGGCCATCGGCCGCAACTTCACCGAGGCCCTCCAGAAGGCCCTGCGCTCCCTGGAGAAGAAGGGCAGCCAGTTCACCTTCGTCGGCCCCGTCGGCGAGAAGGAAGAGCTCCTCGCCCTCGCGGTGCGCCCCACCGACGGCCGCATCAACACCGTCATGCAGGCCATCCGGGCCGGCGCCACCCAGGAAGAGGTCTTCGAGTCCACGAAGATCGACCCCTGGTTCGTCGACCAGCTCTTCCTGATCAAGGAGATCGCCGACGAGCTGGCCGCCGCCGAGAAGCTCCACCCCGAGCTGCTCGCCGAGGCCAAGCGGCACGGCTTCTCGGACGCCCAGATCGCCGAGATCCGCGGCCTGCGCGAGGACGTCGTCCGCGAGGTCCGCCACGCGCTCGGCGTCCGCCCGGTGTACAAGACGGTCGACACCTGCGCCGCCGAGTTCGCCGCGAAGACCCCGTACTTCTACTCGTCCTACGACGAGGAGTCCGAGGTCGCCCCGCGCACCAAGCCCGCGGTGATCATCCTGGGCTCCGGCCCGAACCGCATCGGCCAGGGCATCGAGTTCGACTACTCCTGCGTCCACGCCTCCTTCGCCCTCAGCGACGCCGGCTACGAGACCGTGATGGTCAACTGCAACCCCGAGACCGTCTCCACGGACTACGACACCTCCGACCGCCTGTACTTCGAGCCGCTGACGCTCGAAGACGTGCTGGAGATCGTCCACGCCGAGTCGCTGGCCGGCCCCATCGCCGGCGTCGTCGTCCAGCTCGGCGGCCAGACCCCCCTCGGCCTCGCCCAGGCCCTCAAGGACAACGGCGTCCCGGTCGTCGGCACCCCGCCGGAGGCCATCCACGCCGCCGAGGACCGCGGCGCCTTCGGCCAGGTCCTCGCCGACGCCGGACTGCCCGCCCCCAAGCACGGCACCGCCACCACCTTCGCGGGCGCGAAGGCCATCGCCGACGAGATCGGCTACCCGGTCCTCGTCCGCCCGTCCTACGTGCTCGGCGGCCGGGGCATGGAGATCGTCTACGACGAGACCCGCCTGGAGTCGTACATCGCCGAGTCGACGGAGATCTCGCCGACCCGCCCCGTGCTGGTCGACCGCTTCCTCGACGACGCGATCGAGATCGACGTGGACGCCCTCTACGACGGCCACGAGCTCTACCTCGGCGGCGTCATGGAGCACATCGAGGAAGCCGGCATCCACTCCGGCGACTCGGCCTGCGCCCTGCCCCCGATCACCCTCGGCGGCTACGACATCAAGCGGCTGCGCGCCTCCACCGAGGCCATCGCCAAGGGCGTCGGCGTCCGCGGCCTGATCAACATCCAGTTCGCCATGGCGGGGGACATCCTCTACGTCCTGGAAGCCAACCCGCGCGCCTCCCGGACCGTCCCCTTCACCTCGAAGGCGACCGCCGTCCCGCTCGCGAAGGCCGCCGCCCGCATCTCGCTCGGCGCCACCATCGCCGAGCTGCGCGAGGAGGGCATGCTCCCGAAGAACGGCGACGGCGGCACCCTGCCGCTCGACGCGCCGATCTCCGTCAAGGAGGCCGTCATGCCGTGGTCGCGCTTCCGCGACATCCAGGGCCGCGGCGTCGACACCGTCCTCGGCCCGGAGATGCGCTCCACCGGCGAGGTCATGGGCATCGACTCCGTCTTCGGCACCGCCTACGCCAAGTCCCAGGCCGGGGCCTACGGCCCGCTGCCGACCAAGGGCCGCGCGTTCATCTCCGTCGCCAACCGCGACAAGCGCTCGATGATCTTCCCGGCGCGCGAGCTCGTCAACCACGGCTTCGAGCTGATGGCGACCTCCGGCACCGCCGAGGTGCTGCGCCGCAACGGCATCAACGCCACCATCGTGCGCAAGCTCAGCGAGGGCGAGGGCCCGGACGGCGAGAAGACCATCGTCCAGCTCATCCACGACGGCCAGGTCGACCTGATCGTCAACACCCCGTACGGCACCGGCGGCCGGCTCGACGGCTACGAGATCCGCACGGCGGCCGTGGCGCGCAGCGTCCCCTGCCTGACCACGGTCCAGGCGCTCGCCGCCGCCGTCCAGGGCATCGAGGCGCTCGGCCGCGGCGACGTGGGCGTGCGCTCCCTCCAGGAGCACGCGGAGCAGCTGACCGCGGCCCGCGACTGACGACAAGCCCGTACGAAGGAGGGGGACCCCCGGCGCGCCGACCGCGCGCCGGGCGTCCCCTTCCTCATGAGCGCAGAGGGACCCCAGGCACCGTGTACAAACTCTTCTTCGACCTCGTCTTCAAGCGGATGGACCCGGAAAAGGCCCACCACCTGGCCTTCCGCTGGATCCGGCTCGCCGCCCGCACCCCCGTGCTGCGCACCTTCGCCGCGGCGGCCCTCGCGCCCCGCTACGCGTCGCTGCGCACCGAGGCCCTCGGCCTGCGGATGCACGGCCCCTTCGGGCTCGCGGCCGGCTTCGACAAGAACGCCGTCGCCATCGACGGCATGGCCATGCTCGGCTTCGACCACGTCGAGATCGGCACGGTCACCGGCCGGGCCCAGCCGGGAAACCCCAAGAAGCGGCTGTTCCGGCTCGTCCCGGACCGGGCGCTGATCAACCGGATGGGCTTCAACAACGAGGGCTCCGCGGCCGTCGCCGCGCGCCTGGCCGCCCGTACGCCGGTCTTCCGGACCGTCGTCGGCGTCAACATCGGCAAGACCAAGGCGGTGCCGGAGGACGAGGCCGTCGCCGACTACGTCCTGTCCACCGAGCGCCTCGCCCGCCACGCCGACTACCTCGTCGTCAACGTCTCCTCCCCGAACACCCCGGGCCTGCGCGACCTCCAGGCCACCGCGTCGCTGCGCCCGCTGCTGAGCGCCGTGCGCGAGGCCGCGGACCGCGCCGTGCCCGGGCGCCGGGTGCCGCTGCTGGTCAAGATCGCCCCCGACCTCGCCGACGAGGACGTCGACGCCGTCGCCGACCTGGCGCTGGAGCTGGGCCTGGACGGCATCATCGCCACGAACACGACGATCGCGCGCGAGGGCCTCGGCCTGAAGTCCGCGCCCTCGCTCGTCAAGGAGACCGGCGGACTGTCGGGCGCCCCGGTCAAGGAGCGCTCCCTGGAGGTCCTGCGCCGCCTCTACGCGCGCGTGGGCGACCGGATGGTGCTGGTGGGCGTCGGCGGCATCGAGAACGCCGAGGACGCCTGGCAGCGCATCCTGGCGGGCGCCACCCTGATCCAGGGCTACAGCGCCTTCATCTACGAGGGCCCCCTCTACGCCCGCGCCCTCCACAAGGGCCTGGCCGCGCGCCTGGCCGCCAGCCCGTACGCGACCCTGGCCGAAGCCGTGGGCGCCGAGACCCGAAAGGCCGCCCTGTGAGCCCCGTGACCCCCTTCGGAACCCGTCTGCGCGCCGCCATGGACGCGCGGGGGCCGCTGTGCGTCGGCATCGACCCGCACGCCGGGCTGCTCGCCTCCTGGGGCCTCGGCGACGACGTCGCGGGCCTGGAGCGGTTCTCCCGCACGGTCGTGGAGGCCCTCGCCGAGGAGGTCGCCGTCTTCAAGCCGCAGGCGGCCTTCTTCGAGCGGTTCGGCTCGCGCGGCGTCGCGGTGCTGGAGCGTACGGTCGCCGACGCTCGGGCCGCGGGCACGCTGGTGCTGATGGACGCCAAGCGGGGCGACATCGGCTCCACGATGGCCGCGTACGCCGAGGCCTTCCTGGACCCGGCGTCCCCGCTGTTCTCCGACGCGCTCACCGTGACCCCCTACCTGGGCTACGGCTCGCTCGCCCCCGCGGTGGAGCTGGCGCGGCGGTCGGGGGCCGGCCTGTTCGTGCTGGCCCTGACCTCCAACCCGGAGGGCGCGGAGGTGCAGCGCGCCGTACGCGAGGACGGGCGGACCATTGGCGCGACGATGCTGGCGCACCTGGCGGCCGAGAACGCCGGGGCCGCGCCGATGGGCTCCTTCGGCGCGGTGGTCGGCGCCACGCTGGGCGATCTGTCCTCCTTCGACCTGGACATCAACGGGCCGCTGCTGGCCCCGGGCATCGGTGCCCAGGGCGCGACGGCCGCGGACCTGCCGGCGGTGTTCGGCCAGGCCGTCGGCAACGTCGTCCCGAACGTCTCCCGGGGCGTCCTGCGGCACGGTCCGGACGCCGCCGCCCTGCGCGCGGCCGCCCGCCGTTTCGCGGCCGAGATCCGCGAGGCCGTCTCCGCCTGACCCCGCCCGCGACACGCGTATGGCACGCCCTGACGAAATTCGAACGTCCTTCCCCGGACAAAACCGGGGTAGTTTGTCCCTGATGTACGGTTCAGTGGAGGCTGACCAGGACTTTTCGTCCGTTCTCGCTGACTGGAGCGGCCTTGGCCGCTAGTCTCCGACCAGAGTGAACGAGCAGCGAACGATTTCCGTCGCTGCTCGGGGGCTCGCCTGGCGTGGTGCCTTCGGGCTCTGCGCCGGTCCGTATCCGACAGTTCGACATCCGAGGTGACGTAGGCGTGGCTCTTCCGCCCCTTACCCCTGAACAGCGCGCAGCAGCGCTCGAAAAGGCCGCCGCGGCTCGCCGGGAGCGGGCCGAGGTGAAGAATCGACTCAAGCATTCCGGCGCCTCCCTCCACGACGTCATCAAGACGGGACAGGAGAACGACGTCATCGGCAAGATGAAGGTCTCCGCCCTCCTTGAGTCGCTGCCCGGCGTGGGCAAGGTCCGCGCCAAGCAGATCATGGAGCGCCTCGGCATCTCCGAGTCCCGGCGTGTCCGAGGTCTCGGTTCCAACCAGATCGCCTCTCTGGAGCGCGAGTTCGGCGGCAGTGGCGCCTGAGGCGTCGCCCGAAGTACTCCCGGCGTTCTCAGGCAGTCCCGAGAACCTGGATAATCGCTCTATGGCAGCAGAGGTTCGTCCGCGGCTGACCGTGCTCTCCGGCCCCTCGGGGGTCGGCAAGAGCACGGTCGTCGCGCATATGCGCAAGGTCCACCCCGAGGTATGGCTCTCGGTGTCGGCCACCACCCGCAAGCCGCGGCCCGGTGAGCGACACGGAGTCCACTACTTCTTCGTCAACGACGACGAGTTCGACAAGCTGATCGCCAACGGCGAGCTGCTGGAGTGGGCCGAGTTCGCGGGCAACCGCTACGGCACACCGCGCGGCGCGGTGGCGGAACGGCTGGAGAACGGCGAGCCGGTCCTGCTGGAGATCGACCTCCAGGGTGCCCGCCTCGTCCGCGAGTCCAAGCCGGACGCGCAGCTGGTCTTCCTCGCCCCGCCGAGCTGGGAGGAGCTGGTCCGCCGGCTCACCGGCCGCGGGACGGAATCGCCCGAGGTGATCGAGCGTCGGCTCGGCGCGGCGAAGATCGAACTCGCTGCCGAATCCGAGTTCGACACCACCCTGGTCAACACCTCCGTCGAGGACGTGGCGCGCGAGCTGCTAGCCTTGATGAAAGTTGTTTGATCGTTGATCGATGCCGTCGTCTCCGTCGGTGTCCGGTCAATGTCTGATCTTTCACCCATTCTTCGGAAGGTAGAGCGTGTCCTCTTCCATCACCGCGCCCGAGGGCATCATCAACCCGCCGATCGACGAGCTGCTCGAGGCCACGGACTCGAAGTACAGCCTCGTGATCTACGCGGCCAAGCGTGCGCGGCAGATCAACGCGTACTACTCGCAGCTCGGTGAAGGCCTGCTGGAGTACGTCGGTCCGCTGGTGGACACCCACGTCCACGAGAAGCCGCTCTCGATCGCCCTGCGCGAGATCAACGCGGGCCTGCTGACCTCCGAGGCCATCGAGGCCCCGGCCCAGTAGGGCACGGAACATTCCTTTCACCACAGGCCCGGCGGAACATCTGCCGGGCCTGTGGTGTGTCATGGATGCGTAGACGACTGGTTACGGATGGGGAGCGCGTGGTGGACAAGCCGAAGGTCGTGCTGGGGGTCAGCGGCGGGATCGCCGCCTACAAGGCCTGTGAGCTGCTGCGCCGGCTGACCGAGTCCGGGCACGACGTACGGGTCGTGCCGACGGCCGCCTCGCTGAACTTCGTCGGCGAGGCCACCTGGGCCGCGCTCTCCGGCAACCCCGCCTCCACGCGGGTCTGGGAGAGCGTCCACGAGGTGCCCCACGTACGCATCGGCCAGGGCGCCGACCTCGTCGTCGTGGCCCCCGCCACCGCCGACATGCTGGCCAAGGCCGCCCACGGGCTCGCCGACGACCTGCTCACCAACACCCTGCTCACCGCCCGCTGCCCGGTGGTCTTCGCCCCGGCGATGCACACCGAGATGTGGGAGCACCCCGCCACCCAGGAGAACGTGGCGACGCTGCGCCGGCGCGGCGCGGTCGTCATCGAGCCCGCCGTCGGCCGGCTGACCGGCAAGGACACCGGCAAGGGGCGGCTGCCCGACCCCGAGGAGATCTTCGAGGTGTGCCGCCGCGTCCTGGCGCGGGGGACCGCGGAGCCGGACCTCGCCGGGCGGCACGTGGTGGTCAGCGCGGGCGGCACCCGCGAGCCCCTCGACCCGGTCCGCTTCCTGGGCAACCGCTCCTCCGGCAAGCAGGGGTACGCCCTCGCCCGTACGGCCGTCGCGCGCGGCGCCCGGGTCACCCTGGTGGCCGCCAACGCCGCGCTGGCCGACCCGGCCGGGGTGGACGTCGTACGCGTGGGCACGGCCCTGCAACTGCGGGAGGCGGTGCTCAAGGCGGCCGCGGACGCCGACGCCGTGGTGATGGCCGCGGCCGTGGCCGACTTCCGGCCCGCCCGGTACGCCGACGGCAAGATCAAGAAGCAGGACGGCCGGGAGCCCGAGCCGGTGGCCCTCGTACGCAACCCCGACGTGCTCGCCGAGCTCTCCGCCGAGCGCGCCCTGGCCGGCCAGGTGGTGGTCGGCTTCGCGGCCGAGACCGACGACGTCCTCGCCAACGGCCGGACCAAGCTCCGCCGCAAGGGATGCGACCTTCTCGTGGTGAACGAGGTCGGCGCGGCCAAGACCTTCGGTTCGGAGGAGAACGAGGCTGTGATCCTCTCCTCTGACGGGTCCGAGGTGGCAGTGCCCTACGGTCCTAAGGAAGCCCTGGCCGATGTCATTTGGGACCAGGTGGCGCCCAGGCTCGCCCCCAGGGCGGACTCGCGACGCGCCTGAGCGTGTGCCTTCTCGTCGGGAAATCCGTACGTCAGAATGGAGTGCCGCAGGTCACATGGCTCCCATAAGGCGAGACGGGTGGTCCGGCGCACGGTGTCGACCGATAAACTGCACATCTGGAACGTGACCGGGCGCAGCCTCCGGTGTGGTTCCGCCCATGATCAGCCAGCAGCCGCTGCAACCCCAGGGAGCGTTGTGTCCCGTCGCCTGTTCACCTCGGAGTCCGTCACCGAGGGTCACCCCGACAAGATCGCTGACCAGATCAGCGACACCATCCTCGACGCGCTCCTCACCGAGGACCCGACCTCGCGTGTGGCCGTGGAGACCCTCATCACGACCGGTCTCGTGCACATCGCGGGCGAGGTGACGACCAAGGCGTACGCGCCGATCGCCCAGCTCGTCCGCGACAAGATCCTCGAAATCGGTTACGACTCGTCCAAGAAGGGCTTCGACGGCGCCTCCTGCGGCGTGTCGGTGTCCATCGGCGCGCAGTCGCCCGACATCGCGCAGGGCGTGGACACCGCCTACGAGCAGCGCGTCGAGGGTGACGAGGACGAGCTGGACCAGCAGGGCGCGGGCGACCAGGGCCTGATGTTCGGCTACGCCTGCGACGAGACGCCCGAGCTGATGCCGCTGCCGATCCACATCGCGCACAAGCTCTCGCGCCGGCTGTCCGAGGTCCGCAAGAACGGCACGATCCCGTACCTGCGCCCCGACGGCAAGACCCAGGTCACCATCGAGTACGACGGCGACAAGGCCGTGCGCCTCGACACGGTCGTCGTGTCCTCGCAGCACGCGGCCGACATCGACCTGGACTCGCTGCTCGCTCCCGACATCCGCGAGTTCGTCGTCGAGCACGTGCTGGCCCAGCTCGTCGAGGACGGCATCAAGCTGGACACCGAGGGCTACCGGCTGCTGGTGAACCCGACCGGCCGCTTCGAGATCGGCGGCCCGATGGGCGACGCCGGCCTCACCGGCCGCAAGATCATCATCGACACCTACGGCGGCATGGCCCGCCACGGCGGTGGCGCCTTCTCGGGCAAGGACCCGTCGAAGGTCGACCGTTCCGCCGCGTACGCCATGCGCTGGGTCGCCAAGAACGTGGTCGCCGCCGGGCTGGCCGCGCGCTGCGAGGTCCAGGTCGCGTACGCCATCGGCAAGGCCGAGCCCGTCGGCCTGTTCGTGGAGACCTTCGGCACCGCCAAGGTCGAGGTGCAGAAGATCGAGGACGCCATCGGCGAGGTCTTCGACCTGCGCCCGGCCGCGATCATCCGCGACCTCGACCTGCTGCGCCCGATCTACGCCCAGACCGCCGCCTACGGCCACTTCGGCCGCGAGCTGCCGGACTTCACCTGGGAGCGCACCGACCGCGTCGACGCCCTGCGCGCCGCCGCCGGTCTGTAGGCACCGCCCGCTCGTCACGGACGGCCCCGGACCCTCGCGGTCCGGGGCCGTCCGTTGTCGGCGGCGTTTGGTAAGAATGCCGGTATGAGCAGCGCGAACGATTCCCCGCCGGAACAGCTCGCACTGATCCGGGAGATGGTCGCCGAGGCGAAGGCCAAGGCGCCCAAGGCCAAGCCGCGCACCTGGCGCGGGGCGGCCCTCGCCGAGGAGCTGCCGGTCGCGCGGGTCCTCGTCAACAAGGGCGTGCTCCATCTCGACCAGCTGTGGGACTACGCCGTGCCCGCCGAGCTGTCCGAGGCCGCGCAGCCGGGCGTCCGGGTCCGGGTGCGCTTCGGCGCCGGCGCGCACCAGGTGCACGGCGGCCGCCGCGAGGGCGGCGGGCTCATCGACGGGTTCATCGTCGAGCGCCGCGCGGAAACCGACTACCACGGCGCCCTCGCCGCCCTCGCCCACGTCGTCTCGCCCGAGGTCGTCCTCGGCCCCCGGATGCTCGCCCTCGCCCGGGCCGTCGCCGACCGCTACGCGGGCAGCCTCGCCGACGTGCTCCAGCTCGCCCTGCCCCCGCGCAACGCCCGCGCCGAGGCCAAGCCCTCGCCCGAGCCGCTGCCCCCGCCCGCCGCGCCCGAGCCGGGCCCCTGGGCGCGCTACGGCGTGGGCCCGGCCTTCCTGCGGGCCCTGGCCGACGGAGCGGCCCCCCGCGCGGTGTGGACGGCCCTGCCCGGCCCCGCCTGGGCCGATGAGCTGGCCCGCGCCATGGCCGCCACCCTCGCCTCCGGCCGCGGCGCCCTCGCCGTCGTCCCCGACGGGCGCACGGCCGCCCGGGTCGACGCCGCCCTCACGGCCCTGCTCGGCGAGGGCCGGCACGCCCTGCTCACCGCCGAGTCCGGCCCCGAGAAGCGCTACCGGCAGTGGCTCGCGGTCAGCCGGGGCTCGGTGCGGGCCGTCGTCGGCACCCGGGCCGCCATGTTCGCCCCCGTACGGGACCTCGGGCTCGTGGCGGTCTGGGACGACGGGGACTCCAGCCACGGCGACGACCACGCCCCCTTCCCGCACGTCCGCGAGGTGCTGGAACTGCGCGCCGTCACCGACGGCTGCGGTTTCCTCGCCGGGAGCACCAGCTGCACGGTCGAGGCCGCCCAGCTCGTGGAGTCCGGCTGGGCCCGACCGCTCGTCGCCGACCGGGAGACGGTGCGCGCCACCGCCCCGCGCATCCGTACCGTCGGCGACGAACTGCTGGCCCGCGACGGGGCAGCCCGCCAGGCACGGCTGCCGAGCCTGGCCTGGGAGACCGTACGGGAGGGCCTGAAGACCGGCCCCGTACTGGTGCAGGTGCCGCGCCGGGGGTACGTGCCCCGGCTGGCCTGCGAGCGCTGCCGGACCCCCGCCCGCTGCCGGGTGTGCGCCGGGCCGCTGGAGGCCCCCGACGAGCGGGACCTGCACTGCGGCTGGTGCGGGCGGGCCGAGAGCGCCTGGCACTGCGAGGAGTGCGGCTCCTTCCGGCTGCGGGCCCAGGTGGTGGGCGCGCGGCGGACCGCGGAGGAGCTGGGCCGGGCCTTTCCCGCCGTGGCCGTACGGACCTCCGGGCGCGACCACGTCCTGGACGAGGTGCCGGACCGGCCCGCGCTGGTGGTGTGCACCCCGGGCGCCGAACCGGTCGCGGCGGGCGCCGGGTACGCGGCGGCGCTGCTGCTGGACGGCTGGGCCATGCTGGGCCGGCCCGATCTGCGGGCGGGGGAGGAGGCGCTGCGCCGCTGGATCGGCGCCGCCTCGCTGGTGCGGCCCGAGGGCCAGGTCGTGGTCGTCGCCGAGCCGACGCTGCGGCCGGTGCAGGCGCTGGTGCGCTGGGACCCCGTCGGGCACGCCGTACGGGAGCTGGCGGAGCGGGCGCAGCTGGGCTTTCCGCCGGTGTCGCGGATGGCCGCGGTGGCCGGCCGGGGGGAGGCGCTGGAGGCCTTCCTCACCGCCGCCGAGCTGCCCCCGGACGCGGAGGTGCTGGGTCCCGTACCGCTGCCCGGGCGGCGGGGGGAGCCCTCGCCGGGGGAGCGGGCGCTCATCCGGGTGCCGCCGGGGAGCGGGGCCGCGCTGGCCGCCGCCCTCAAGGCCGCGCAGGCCGCCCGGCTGGCGCGGGGGGTCGCGCCGGGCGACGCGGTCCGGGTCCGCGTCGACCCGCCCGACATCGGCTGAGGACCGTACGCAGGGGCCGCGGGGCGCGGCGGGGTCGTACCTGCCGCCCTCCGCTCGTGCCGTGCCGTCGGCAGGGGCGGGGACGCGCGGAGCGGAGTCGCACCCCGCGCGGCGTTCGGGCGCACCGGGAGCGGAGCGTCCGGACAGGGGGTCGGGGCGGAACGCCTGGGTGAGTGGCGGAACGGCGGACAGGGGGCGGCCCCGCGGCCGCCGCCCGGCAGGGGCGGTGGCCGCGGGGCCGGTGCCGTCGGGGGTCGGCGTCCCGGCGGCGGGGAGCGTCAGCCGTTGCGCGGGCCCGGGAGGGCCGACTGGCGGGCGGCCGGGACGGCGGCGGCGGCCTGGGCCTCCTCGCGCACCGGCTGCGGGGGCACCGAGCGGGCCGCGGGAATGATGGGCAGCGGCCCCAGGGTCCTGGGCGCGGTGCTCTCGGCCTGCGGCTCCGCGGGCTCGGCGGCCTGCGCGCGGCGGGCCCCGTAACGGCGGTGCACGGCCTGCTTGGTGACGCCGAGAGCCGAACCGACCGCGTCCCAGGAGAAGCCGAGGGAGCGGTCGAAGTCCACCGCCGCGGTGACCAGCGTCTCGACGCTGTCCCGCAGCTCCTGGGCGAGCCGGACGGTGGGCGCGGGGGCCCGGCCGTAGACGACGAAGCCCGTGGAGGGGCCGGAGCGGCGGGGGCGGTAGACGTTGCCGAGCTGAGCGGTGAGCGTACGCAGAGCGTCCACCTGCCGGCGAACCCGCTCGATGTCCCTCACCAGGAGGTGCAGGCTGGCCCGTGCTTGGGCGTCATGGGTGGCGTGGTCGGCCATGGAGAAGCCTCTCGAACCGGTGCTGAAGAGCGGATCGGGCCGCATACACCGTTCTTGATCGCGGCCCGTTTCGGTCAATCTGTCTTGACCAACGCGTCATGAGGCGAGTAAGTCACGCCCGGGGGGCGTGTCGGCATATGCGAGAGGCGCGCGGGTGTGCGTACGCCCCCTCGCCGCCGCAGGCGGGTGCCCCGGTACGGGCCCCCTAGACTGGTGCGCTGCTGACAGCCGAGATAGCGAGGTAGGACCCAGTGAAGCTGGTCTTCGCAGGCACCCCCGAGGTCGCCGTGCCCGCCCTGGACGCCCTGATCGCCTCCGGGCGGCACGAGGTCGCCGCCGTGATCACCCGGCCCGACGCCCCCGCCGGCCGCGGCCGCAGGCTGGTCGCCAGCCCCGTCGCCGAGCGCGCCGAGGAGGCCGGCATCGAGGTGCTCAAGCCCGCCCGGCCGCGCGACGCGGACTTCCAGGCCCGGCTGCGCGAGATCGCCCCGGACTGCTGCCCCGTCGTCGCCTACGGGGCCCTCATCCCCAAGAGCGCCCTGGACATCCCCCGCCACGGCTGGGTCAACCTGCACTTCTCGCTGCTGCCCGCCTGGCGCGGGGCCGCTCCCGTACAGCGTTCGATCATGGCGGGGGACGAGGTCACCGGCGCCTCCACCTTCCGGATCGAGGAGGGCCTGGACACCGGCCCCGTCTTCGGGGTCCTGACCGAGGAGATCCGCCCGACCGACACCAGCGGCGACCTGCTGACCCGGCTGGCGTTCGCCGGGGCCGGACTGCTCGGCGCCACCATGGACGGCATCGAGGACGGCACCCTGCGCGCGGTCGAGCAGCCCGCGGAGGGGATCTCCCTCGCGCCGAAGATCACCGTCGAGGACGCCCGCGTCGACTGGAACGCCCCCGCGCTGCGCGCCGACCGCGTCGTGCGCGGCTGCACGCCCGCGCCCGGCGCGTGGACCGTCTTCCGCGGCGAGCGGCTCAAGCTGATCTCCGTCGGCCTCGTCCCCGACCGCACCGACCTGGCGCCCGGCGTGCTGGCCCCGGCCAAGAACAACGTGTACGTGGGCACCGGCTCGCACGCCGTGGAACTGCTGTGGGTGCAGCCGCAGGGCAAGAAGCCGATGAAGGGCGCCGACTGGGCCCGCGGCGTGCGGATCGCCCCCGGCGAGCGGCTGGCGCCCTGACGGCGCGGGGCCGACGTAGGCTGAACCCGAGCCGGTCGGCCCGGCGCGCCGCCCCGCGCGGCACACTCCCGCAGTACCTCGTGACCCCCGCAGCACCTCGTAACCCCGGAGCACCTTTCACGTGAGCGAACAGCCCCGTCGTCGTCCCGCCTCCGCAGGCGGTGGCAAGCCGTCCGGCCAGCAGGGCGGCAAGCCCGCCAAGCCCTACCGCCGGCCGCAGAAGGACCCCGTCCGGCTGCTGGCCTTCGAGGTGCTGCGGGCGGTGGACGAGCGCGACGCCTACGCCAACCTCGTGCTGCCACCGCTGCTGAAGAAGGCCCGCCAGGACGAGAGCTTCCAGGCGCGCGACGCCGCCCTGGCCACCGAGCTCGTCTACGGCACCCTGCGCCGCCAGGGCACCTACGACGCGGTGATCAAGGCCTGCATCGACCGCCCGCTGCGCGAGGTGGACCCGCCGGTCCTCGACGTGCTCGCGCTCGGCGCCCACCAGCTCCTCGGCACCCGCATCCCCACCCACGCCGCGGTCTCCGCCAGCGTGGAGCTGGCCCGCGTGGTGCTCGGCGACGGCCGCGCGAAGTTCGTCAACGCCGTCCTGCGCAAGATCTCCGCGCATGACCTCGACGGCTGGCTGGAGCGGGTCGCGCCGCCGTACGAGGACGACGCCGAGGAGCACCTCGCGGTCTACCACTCGCACCCCCGCTGGGTCGTCAGCGCCCTGTGGGACGCGCTGGGCGGCGGCCGGGCCGGGATCGAGGACCTGCTCGAAGCCGACAACGAACGGCCCGAGGTGACGCTGGTCGCCCGCCCGGGCCGGTCCACGCCCGGGGAACTGCTGGAGGCGGTCGGCGAGGACTCCGCGCTGCCGGGCCGCTGGTCCCCGTACGCGGTCCGGATGGCCGAGGGCGGCGAGCCGGGCGCGCTGGAGGCGGTCCGCGACGGGAGCGCCGGGGTCCAGGACGAGGGCAGCCAGCTGGTGGCGATGGCCCTGGCGGCGGTCCCCGTCGAGGGGCGCGACGCGCGCTGGCTGGACGGCTGCGCGGGTCCGGGGGGCAAGGCGGCGCTGCTGGCCGCGCTGGCCGCCCAGCGCGGAGCCTTCCTGCTGGCCTCCGAGAAGCAGCCGCACCGGGCGCGGCTGGTGGAGAAGGCGCTGGCCGGCAACCCGGGCCCGTACCAGGTCATCGCGGCCGACGGCACCCGGCCGCCGTGGCTGCCGGGCTCCTTCGACCGGGTCCTGGTCGACGTCCCCTGTTCCGGCCTGGGCGCGCTGCGGCGCCGGCCCGAGGCCCGCTGGCGGCGGCGCCCGGAGGACCTGGAGGGCTTCGCCCCGCTCCAGCGCGGACTGCTGCGCGAGGCGCTGGCGGCGGTGCGGGTCGGCGGCGTCGTGGGTTACGCGACCTGCTCCCCGCACCTGGCGGAGACCCGGGTCGTCGTGGACGACGTCCTCAAGGGGCGCGGCGCCGGCATCCGGCCGGTGGCGGCCGAACTGATCGACGCCCGGCCGTACATGGGGGGCGTCCCGGCCCTGGGCGACGGCCCCGACGTCCAGCTGTGGCCCCACCTCCACGGCACGGACGCGATGTACCTGGCCCTGCTCCGCCGCACCGCGTAACGGCCCCCGGCCCGCGGAACGGTGACGCCGGGTCCGGCAGGATGGCCGCATGGACCAGGTGATCATCAGCGACGAAGAGCGGCGGGAGCTCGGGGGCTGGACCGCCGGCTGCGCCGAGCGGGTGCTGGCGCTGTTCGAGGAGCGGGCCCCGGCCGACGGCCGTCCCCGGGAGGCGCTGCGGGGAGTGCGGGCGTACGCGCGGGGCGAGATCGGGCGGGGGCCGTTGCGGACGCTGGCCACGGCCGCGCTGGCGGCGGCGCGGGAGGCCGGGGATCCGGTCGCCGGGGCCGCCGCGCGGGCCGCGGGGTACGCGGCGGCGAGCCCGTACATCCACGCCCTGGCCAGCCCGCACCAGGCGAAGCACGCCCTCGCGCCCGCGATGCAGGCGGCCCGCGCGGCCGAGATCGCGGCGGGGGAGGACACCGCCGTCGGCGACGAGGAACTGCGCCGGGCGCTCGGGGAGGCGCCGCCGGCGGTGGCCGCCATCATCCGGCAGCTGCCGGTCTTCGTCCCGGGCCGCAGCCGGCTGGACGCGATGCGCCACCGGCTGGAGGAGGCGTTGCGGAGCCGGCCGGGCGGCGCGGACGACCGGTGACCCCAGGCGCGGTCGCCGCCGGGGCGTGCCGGTGCGGCGCGCCGCGAGGCGGAGGGGCGGGGTGCCTACCCGGCGCACTCGGACGGTCCGGCACAGCGGCGGGCTCGCGTGCGGCAGTGGGTTTTTCCGGTCACGGGACCAGTTCCGGGGCCGTGGCCGGAAGTGGCCGTGGGCATGGCAGGCTTGGGGCATGGCCGTTCAGATCAATCCCAGCATCCTGTCCGCCGACTTCTCCCGCCTCGCCGAGGAGGCGCGGGCCGTCGAGGGGGCCGACTGGCTGCACGTCGACGTCATGGACAACCACTTCGTCCCGAACCTCACCCTCGGCGTCCCCGTCGTGGAGTCCCTGAGCCGCGCCACGGACATCCCGCTGGACCTGCACCTGATGATCGAGGACCCGGACAGGTGGGCGCCGCAGTACGTGGAGGCCGGCGCGGGTTCCGTCACCTTCCACGCGGAGGCCGCCGCGGCCCCCGTGCGCCTGGCGCGGGAGATCCGGGCCCAAGGGGCGCGGGCGGCCATGGCGCTCAAGCCCGGCACCCCCATCGAGCAGTACGAGGACATCCTGCCCGAACTGGACATGGTGCTGATCATGACGGTCGAGCCGGGCTTCGGCGGCCAGTCGTTCCTGGACATCATGCTGCCCAAGGTCCGCCGCACCCGCGAACTCATCGCCAAGCACGGACTGGACCTGTGGCTCCAGGTCGACGGCGGCGTCTCGGCCTCGACGATCGAACGGGTCGCGGAGGCCGGCGCCGACGTGTTCGTGGCCGGCAGCGCGGTCTACGGGGCGGTCGATCCGGCCGCCGCCGTACGGACGCTGCGCGAGCAGGCGGGCGCGGCGATCGCCGCCGCGCCGTGGGCGTGCGACCACTGAGGCAAGGGTTGGTGAACAGCTCGGTGAACGGAAGCCGTCCAGGCTGATCAACGGCCGTCGGATCTGACAGGATGAACGGCGAGTCGAGAGTGTGAACACGACAGTGTGAACAGCAGTGAGGAGAACGCGGTGTCTGCAATGTCGGCGGGACGGTCAGCCCTGCGGATGGGACCCGCGGAGCTGGTGCAGGCGGCGGCCATGGCGCGCCGTTTCTACCTGGAGGGCAAGTCCAAGATCCAGATCGCCGAGGAGTTCGGCGTGAGCCGCTTCAAGGTGGCCCGGGTCCTGGAGACCGCCCTCGAACGCGACCTCGTACGCATCGAGATCCGCGTACCGGCCGAACTGGATGCGGAGCGCTCCGACGCGCTGCGCGCCCGGTACGGGCTGCGGCACGCCGTCGTGGTGGAATCGCCGGCCGACGCGACCGAGGACGCTCCGGACCCGGAGAACCTCGGCGCGGTCGCCGCCGACCTGCTGGGCGAGCTGGTCAACGAGGGCGACGTCCTCGGCCTGGCCTGGGGGCGCTCCACCATCCACATGGCCGCCTCGCTGCACCGGCTGCCCCCCTGCACCGTCGTCCAGCTCACCGGCGTGTACGACGCCGGGACGGCCGAGCGCGGCTCCGTGGAGGCCGTCCGCAGAGCCGCGCAGGTCTCGGGCGGCGACGCCCACCCCATTTACGCGCCGATGCTGCTGCCCGACCCGGCGACCGCGGCCGCGCTGCGCGGTCAGACGGGCATCGCGCGGGCCTTCGAGTACTTCGACAAGGTCACCGTCGCCGCCGTCTCGATCGGCTCCTGGGAGCCGGGCATCTCCACCGTGCACGACATGCTGACCGACGAGGAGCGGGCGCACTACGCCTCCCTCGGCGTGGCCGCCGAGATGTCCGCGCACCTCTTCGACGCGGAGGGCCGCCGGGTCGGCCGGGACCTCGGGGAGCGGTGCATCACCGTCGAGGCGGACCGGCTGCGCCGGATCCCCGAGGTGGTGGCGATCGCGGGCGGGCTGCGCAAGGCCTCCGCGATCGGCGCGGTGCTCCGCTCGGGGCTGGTGACCAGCCTCGTCACCGATACGGCGGTCGCCGACTACCTGCTCACCGAGTCCGCTCCGGGGCTGCGGCCGGCGCTCGACCGGGCCGACCCGGACGACTGACGGGGCCTCGCGGCCGGCCGGAGATCCGGATGGTGCCGGAATCGAGACCCGAACAGCGGACCGCGGGGCGGCTCCGGGGGCGCATACTGGATTCAATGACTAAGTCAGCAGTACCTCGCCGCCATTTGCCGTCCAGCCCGTTCAAGGCCCCCGTGGAACCGCCGCTCCGGCAGTTCAGCGTCGGCGACCGGGTGAGTCACGACGAGCACGGCCTCGGCCGTGTCGTCGGGATCGAGGAGGGGATCGCCGTTCTCGTCGACTTCGGGTCGGTCCAGAAACGCATCCTGAGTCCGTACACCAAGATGTCCGCGCTCTGAACCCGTTCCCCGGGTGAGCGGTTCGCCCGTAGGGCGGTTCGCGAGCGAATCGGATATTTGGCACGATCGGTGCATGATCTTTCGGAACGTGCCCCGATCGCTGCTGCGTGCGCTGGGTGCGCTGTTCCTGTGCGTCGCGCTGGCCGGCGCGGCGGGCTGCGGTGGTACGTCCGCCCCGGCCCCGCCTGCCGCCAGCGCTGTCAGCGATGCCCCCGGGTGGGCCAAGGGGATGGCCACCGTACGGGCCGACGCGCTGCCGCGGCAGGCCCGCGAGGTGCTGGCCCTGATCGACCGGGGCGGCCCGTACGCGTACCGGCAGGACGGGACCGTCTTCGGGAACTTCGAGAAGGCCCTGCCGCAGCGCAAGCGCGGCTACTACCACGAGTACACGGTCACCACACCGGGCGAACGCGACCGCGGGGCCCGGCGGATCGTGACGGGCGGGGGCGGGGAGTTCTACTACACGGACGACCACTACCAGACCTTCAAGGCGGTTCTCCGATGAGCCTGGACCCGCAGCCCCTCGCCCCCGCCCTGGCGGCCGCCGAGGAGGCGGGCTGGAGCGTCCTGCGGCTGGACCTGGACGGCGTACGGAGCAAGGCCGCGCTGATGCGGCGCTGCGCGGACGCCCTCGCGGTGCCGCGGTGGTTCGGCGGGAACTGGGACGCGCTCGCGGACGCCCTCACCGACCTGTCGTGGCTGCCCGAGGCGCCGGGACGGCTGCTCGCGGTGACCTCCTGGCGGGGGTACGCCGCCGAGCGGCCCGGGGACTGGGAGACGCTGCGGGAGGTGCTGGAGGAGGCCGTGGACTTCTGGCGCGCGGCCGAGGGGGCGCCGCCGCTGACCGTACTGCTGGCGGGGCCGGATGCGGCGGCGGCGGGGGAGACCCGCCCCGGGCGCCGGCGCGGCTGACGGGCGCACGGGCCGGGCGGTCCGGTACATGCCGGGGTTCCGCACGCGTCGGACGGGGACGGCTCTCGCCGCCCCCGCCGGTGCTCACTCGGGTGTCGTGGTCTTCGGGACCCACGGCGGGGTCTGGCCCCAGGACCAGACCGGGATCTTCGCCGCGTTCACCGGCGGCGGGTTGGGGCCCGAGTAGATCAGGGCCATCCGGGTGCCCCACTCGATGTAGTAGACGAACACCGCCCGGAACTCCGGGTCCGTCGGCAGGCCGACCTCGTCGGCCGTGTCCAGCAGCAGCTCCACCCAGCGGCGGCGCTGCTTCTCGGTGATGCCGCGTCCCAGGTGCTTGGTGGCCATGTGCGGGTGGCCGCCGTGGTGCGCCGAGTACTCCGCCGGGCCGCCGAAGACCTCCGACAGCCAGACCGCGACGTGCCGCGGGTGCTCCGCGTCCATGCCCGCGAAGACCGGAGCCAGGATCTCGTCCTTCAGGGCGTGCCCGTAGAAGACGTCGGTGAGGCGCAGCAGGGCCTGCTCGCCGCCCATCCACTCGTAGATCGTGGGCGTCGTGCTCATGACTGACCGGCGGCCTTTCCCGGACCCGCCACACCGGTCACGAGGTAGTGCTGCATCTCCTCGATGGCCGTCACGTACGGGCGGATCGCGCTGAAGAACGCCGGGAAGTGCTCGCCCTTGCGGAAGCCGTTCAGGTGGGCGTCGATCGAGGTCCAGCGGATGCGGAGGATGTAGCGCTCCTTCTCCTCCTCGCAGTGGGCCAGCTCGTAGTCGACGCACTCGGGCGAGGCGGCCAGGGCCTCGGCGGCCCTCGTGTACGCCTCCTCGAACGCCTGCTGGTCCTGCGAGGCGATCCGGTAGCGGATGTACTCGACGGTCGTGGTCATGGTGTGCGTGCCTCTCCCTGGGATCAGGTGTCCTGGCTACCTTTCCGGGATCATGTCCGCCCGGCGACGCTTTCCCCTACTCGGACCGCGACTTCTGGAGGTCGGGGCCCTCGGCGCGCACCTGACGCACCCGGTCGAGGGAGTCGCGGAGCTCGGTGAGCCAGGTGTCGGTGTTGTTCCCGACGAGGCGCACGCACCAGGCCAGGGCGTCGGCGCGGCTGCGCGCCACCCCGGCGGCGACCAGGGTGTCGAGCACCTGGCGCTCCGACTGGCGCAGCCGGGTCATGACGGGGACGGCGAGGTGGGTGAAGAGGGTGGTCTCCTCACCCGACCGCACGCCCCAGGCGACCTTGCGGCGGTAGAGCTCCTCCGCCTCGCGCGCCACCTCGACGCGCTGCTCGCGGGTGCGCTCGCGGAACTCCTTGACGGACTCGGACGCCGGCACGGTGCCGACGACGGTGATCTCCTCCCGGTCGACGGTGACCGAGACGAGGGACTCGTAGACGTCCACCGGCAGGCGCTCGGTGAACCAGGCGCGGAGCTGCTCGCTCTGTTCGGCTGTAATCATGTAATCAACGTTGCATCCGCTCTCCCGGTGAGCGCAAGGGCCCGGGCGTTCGCTCTCGGCTTCAGCCCATCGAGCGGTAGCGGTGGATCAGCGATACCGCCATCGCGCCCTCGCCGACGCCGGAGGCGACCCGCTTGACCGAGTGGGCCCGTACGTCGCCCGCCGCGAAGACCCCGGGGACGCTGGTCTCCAGCGGGTAGGGGGCCCGCTCCAGGCTCCACTCGGCGGGGAGTTCGCCGCCGTTGGCGATCAGGTCGGAGCCGGTGAGCACGAAGCCGAACTCGTCGCGCTCGACCACCCCGGCCAGCCAGTCCGTGTGCGGGCGGGCGCCGATGAAGGTGAACATGAAGCGGGCCGGGGTCACGGTGTCCTCGCCGGTGTCGGCGTCGTGCAGGGTGATCCGCTCCAGGTGCTCGTCGCCGTCCAGCGCGACCACCGTGGTGCGGACCCGCACCTCGATGTTCGGGGTGCGTTCGATCTCGTCGATCAGGTAGCGGGACATGCTCGCGTCCAGGGAGGCCGCCCGCACCAGGATCGTCACCCGGGCCGCGTACTTCGCGAAGTGCACCGCCGCCTGGCCGGCCGAGTTGGCCCCGCCGACGATGAACACGTGCTGCGAGATGCACGCCGAGCTCTCCGTGGTGGCCGCGCCGTAGTACAGGCCCGCCCCCTCGAAGCGGTCCGCGCCGGGGGCCTGGAGGCGGTTGTACGAGACCCCGGTCGCCAGCAGCACCGTCTCGGCGCTGATCTCCGTACCGTCCGCCAGGGTCAGGATCTTCGCCGGGTCGTCGCGGGTCAGGGAGACCACCTCGACCGGGTGCAGGATCTCGGCGCCGAACCGGGTCGCCTGGATGGTGGCCCGGCGGGTGAGGTCGCCGCCCGACAGGCCCGAGGGGAAGCCGAGGTAGTTCTCGATCAGGCTGGAGGTGCCGGCCTGGCCGCCCGGGGCCCGCGAGTCCAGCATCAGGGTGGACAGGCCCTCGGAGGCCGAGTACACCCCGGCGGCGAGCCCGGCCGGACCGGCGCCGACGATGACGCACTCGTAGTGGGGGCGCGAGGCGGTGGTGGCCAGACCCAGGCGGCGGGCGAGTTCGGTGTCGGACGGGGCCGAGAGCACCGAACCGTCGGGGAAGCGCACCAGCGGGAGCGCCGCGTCGGCCTGTGCCGCGGCGATCACGGTGAGCGCCTCGGGGTCCCGCTCGACGTTCAGGAAGCGGAACGGCTGCCCGTTGCGGGTGAAGAAGTCCCGGACGGCGTGGGTGCCCGGGGAGACCAGGTGGCCGGCGACGAGGATCCCGTCGTAGGCCGGCCGGTAGGTGGCCAGCCAGTCGGAGAGCAGGTCGTCCAGGACCGGGAAGAGCCGCTCGTGGGGCGGGTCCCAGGGCTTGAGCAGGTAGTAGTCCAGCCGCACCCGGTTGATGGCGGTGATCGCCGCGTCCGTCTCCGCGTACGCGGTGAGCAGGACCCGGCGGGCGTCCGGGAAGCGGCTGACGGCTTCGAGGAGGAACTCCACGCCGGTCACGTCGGGCATCCGCTGATCGACGAGGAACAGGGCCGGGTCGTGGCCGCGCTCGTCGAGGGAGTCCAGGATCTTCAGCGCGTCGGCGGCCGAGGAGGCGCCGAGCACCCGGTAGCGGTCGCCGTAGGCGCTGCGCAGGTCGCGGCGGACGGCGCGCAGCACCTGCGGGTCGTCGTCCACGGCCAGGATGACGGGCTTACGGGTCTCGGCCCGCTCGGCGGCGGAGCCCGCGCCGGCGCCCTTGCGCGCGTTCACGCCGGGTCCAGCATCAGCTGGTCGGCGTAGCACCAGGCCCAGTCCTCGCCGGGCTCGTGCGAGGCCGCGACGGCGTGCTCGGTGGTGCGGTAGTGGCGTGTGGCATGACGGTTCTTGGACGAATCACAGCAGCCGACGTGCCCGCAGCTCAGGCACATCCTCAGGTGTACCCAGCTGTCACCGGACAAGAGGCACTCCTCGCAGCCCTCGGTGGTGGCCTTCACCGGACGTATCTGGTCGATGTGTGTGCACAACAGGTCCATCGTCATCGTCCCCGTCCCTCTCCTCGCGCACTCGTGCTCCCCGGCCCGCCCGTGGGGCACGGCGCGTCCAGAACATAGGGCGGAGATCCGCGAAAGGTTCATCGATCCGGCCGAGGTCAGGAAGTCCGGCGGGTACTTCCTGACCTCGCGGGACGACTAGGTGAGGTGCCGGGACCACCTTGCCCGCTACCTCACGAAGTCGCATTCGCGCCCTTTGACGCAGGCCCCGGCCGCACGCAGTGTGGGGGACGCCAACACAACAGGCGGCGCCTGGAGGAATTCGTGAGCAGAAAGATTCTGGTCATTGTCTCCGAACACGGTTACTGGGCCGAAGAACTGATCGGCCCGGTGTCGAAGTTCGACGAGCGGGGATATGAGACCGTATTCGCCACGCCGACCGGAAAGCGTGCGCACGCACTTCCGCCGAGCCTCGACGCGGACTACGTCGACCCCCCGCTGGGCCGCTCGGTGACCACCGAGGAGAACGCCCGGCTGGGCCGCGAGTTCGAGCAGTCGAGCCGGCTCGACTCGCCGCTCGACATCGAGGCCTGGGTGCCCGAGCGCCCGTACACGAGCGATGCGGGCTACCTGCGCGAGCTGGAGCAGTACCACCGCGATCTGGACAAGCTGGACGCCGACGTCGCGGACTACGACGCGATCCTCATCGTCGGCGGCAGCGGCCCGATCGCCGACCTCGCCAACAACGAGCGCGTACACGCCCTGATCCTGGCCTTCAAGAAGGCCGGCAAGGTCGTCGCCGCCGAGTGCTACGGGGTCGCCTGCCTGGCCTTCGCCCGGGACTGGGACGACCGCAAGAGCATCGTCTGGGGCAAGCACGTCACCGGCCACTGCAAGGAGTACGACTACAAGGACGGCACCGGATTCCTCGGCACCGACTTCAACATGGGGCCGCCGCCGTACCCGCTGGAATACATCCTGCGCGACGCCACCGGCCCGCGCGGCGCCTATCACGGGAATTTCGGAAAGCCGGTCTCGGTGATCGTCGACTTCCCCTTCGTGACGGGCCGTTCGACCCCCGATTCCTATCTCACGGGGCAGAAGATCGTGGAAGTCCTGGAAGACGGCCTGACCCGCTACGGCTGGTGAGCGCGCGTTCCGCGGGAGAAGAGGGGGGAATAGCGTGAACGCCAAAGCGACTCCCGGCCGGGAAAGGCTGATCGAGCAGTTCAAGGCCGACGGCCTGACGGTGATGTTCGGAAATCCGGGAACGGTGGAACAGGGATTCCTCGACGCGGTCGACGCGGCGCCGGACTTCCGTTACGTCCTCGCGCTCCAGGAGACGGTGGCCGCGGGCATCGCCGACGGCTACGCCCGCGCCACCGGCGGCGCGGCCCTGCTCCAGCTGCACTCCGGCGTCGGCCTCGGCAACGGCATCGGCATGCTGTACCAGTCGCTGCGCGGGCACACCCCGCTCGTCGTGGTCGCCGGGGACGCCGGCGTCCGCTACGACGCGATGGACGCGCAGATGGCCTCCGACCTGGTGGCCATGGCCAAGCCCGTCACCAAGTACGCGACCCGGGTCACCGACCCGCGCTCCGTGCTCCGCACCATCCGGCGGGCCGTGAAGATCGCCCTCACCCCGCCGCGCGGCCCCGTCTTCGTGGCGCTGCCCATGGACGTGCTGGACGAGCTCAACTCCGAGCCCGTGCTGCCCGCCACGGTGCCGCTCACGGACGTGGCCCCCTCGCCCGCCTCGGTGGGCCGGGCGGCCGAGCTGCTGGCCGGCGCCGAACGCCCGGTCGTGCTGGTCGGCGACGGGGTGGCGCTCTCCGGGGCGCAGGCCGAACTCGCCGCCGTGGCCGAGCTGCTGGGCGCCGACGTGTACGAGGTCGACTCCTCCGAGGTGAACATCAGGGCCTCGCACCCGCTGCGGCGCGGCCAGAGCGGCCACATGTTCGGCCCGCACAGCAAGGAGCTGATCGCGGACGCGGACGGGGTGCTGATCGTGGGCACCTACGTCTTCCCGGAGGTGTTCCCCGAGCTGGAGAACCCCTTCCGGCCCGGTGCGCGGGTCGTGCACATCGACCTCAACGCCTACGAGATCGCCAAGAACCACCCCGTGGACCTGGGGCTGGCCGCCGACCCGCGGCAGGCGCTGCGCGCGCTGGCCGGCGTACTGGAGGGGCTGCTGACCCCGCGGCGCCGGGCGGCGGCCGCCGCGCGGCTCGACGTACGGACCCGGGAGCGGGTGCGGGAGACGGCGGCCGCCGCGGCGGACGAGGACGGCTCGCCGATGGCGGTCTTCCTGCGGACGCTGGCCGAGCGCACCGGCCGGGACCTGATCGTCTTCGACGAGGCGCTGACCACCTCGCCGCTGGTGACCCGGTACCTGCCGCCCGAGCGGCCCGGCGACTACCACCTCACCCGGGGCGGATCGCTGGGCGTCGGCTTCCCGGGCGCGGTCGGCGCGAAGCTCGCCCGCCCCGACCGGCTCGTCGTCGGCTTCGCGGGCGACGGCGGGTCGATGTACACCTACCAGGCGCTGTGGACGGCGGTCCGGCACGGGATCGACGCCAAGTTCGTGGTCTGCAACAACCGCAAGTACCGGCTCCTCGACGACAACATCGCCCAGTACTGGCGCGAGCGGGACATCGCCGAGCACCCCTTCCCCGGCTCCTTCGACCTCGGCCACCCCGAGATCGACTTCGCCGGCCTGGCCAGGGCGCTGGGCGCCGACGGCACCCGCGTGGAGAAGCCCGACGAGGCGGTGGCCGCCGTGGCGCGGATGCTCGCGCACCCCGGCCCGTACCTCGTCGACGTCCAGATCTGAGCAGCGCCCCACACCGACGGAAACCGACGGACAGGAGGAGACCGCATGCCCGCCGAGCGGCTGACCGAGGACGCGATCCGCACCTTCACCGAGAACTGGTACGTGGCCCTGGACCGGCACCTGCCGCTGGACCAGGTACTCGCCCTGATCACCGAGGACCTGGAGTTCAAGGTCCCCGAGGACACCTTCCTCGGACACCAGGGCTTCGGCCGCTGGTACGACGCCGTGACCCACCGGTTCTTCGACGAGGTCCACACCGTCACCAAGGTGGAGCCCGTCATCGAGGGCGACCGGGCGATCGTCCGGGTCCTCGTCAACTGGCAGGCCAAGATCTGGGACCCGCCGGCCGCGCGCAGCCAGTGGCTCGGCTTCGACGCCGACCAGACCTGGACCCTGGTGGCCGGCCCGGCCGGCCCGCTGATCAGGCAGTACACGGTCAACGAGCTGGCGCCGATGCCCGGCTCCGGCGCGCTCTGAGAAGGCGGCGGCCATGACCGAAGTGACGCGTGAACGGGTCGAGGCGGCCTACCGGGCCCTCGGCTCCGGCGACCGGGCGCGGATCCTGGAGTACTACGCCGAGGACCTGCGCTGGCTGGTCCCGGGCAACCACCCGCTGGCCGGCTGGTACGAGAGCCTGGACGCCTTCCTGGAGCTGATGGGCCAGACCCACAAGCTCACGGGCGGCACCTTCCGGATGGACCTGGAGGCCGTGCTGGTCGGCGAGGACTGCAGCGCCGACGTCTGCCGCAACGTCGCCCTGCGCGAGGGCGCCGACCCGGCGAGCACCACCCCGTACGAGCGGATGGACTACCCGGTCTTCCACTTCATGCGCTGGCGCGGCGGCCGGATCGTCGAGGGCCGCGACGGGCTCTTCGGCGACACGGCCTGCGCCTTCAGCCAGTTCTGGGCGCCCTTCGCGCCGGACGGAACCCGCAGGGACCGATAGGGGGATGACAGCAGTGAGCGCGACCGACGACGCCCGAACGATCCTCACCAGGTACTACGAGTACGCCAACGCCGGTGACTGGGACCGCTGGTGCGACCTGTTCGCCGACGACCAGGTCATGGACGAGCAGCTCGCCGGGCACATCGAGGGCCTGGAGACCCTGCGCTCGATGATGAAGGGCATGGGGACCATGTACCGGGCCTTCCGCAACGAGCCCGTGCACTTCCTCGTCGACGGGGAGAAGGCCGCGGCCGTCTCCCACCTCAGCGCCGTCAGCCCGGCCGGCGAGGCCATCGAGGCCGAGGTCATGAACTTCTTCCGGATCGTGGACGGACGCATCGTCTACATGGCGAACCACCACGACACCGTCCCCTTCCAGGTGCTCGGCCGGGACTGAGGGGAGGACGGGCAGCGTGGCCACAGAGCAGTACGACTACGTGATCGTGGGTTCCGGAACCGCCGGCGCGGTCCTCGCGAACCGGCTCTCCGAGGACCCGGACGTCTCGGTCCTCGTCCTGGAGGCGGGCGGCTCCCGGATCCCGCCCGAGGTGGACGACCCGTCCTCCTGGTACAAGCTGCTGGGCGGCCCCGTGGACTGGGGCTACACCAGCGTCCCGCAGCCGGGCCTGGGCGGACGGCGTACGTACGAACCGCGCGGCAAGGCCCCCGGCGGCAGCAGCAACCTCTACATCATGATGCACGTCCGGGGCCACGCCTCGGACTTCGACAACTGGGCCTACCAGGGCGCGGCCGGCTGGGCCCACGAGGACGTGCTCCCGTACTTCGCCCTGCTGGAGGGCCAGGAGGACGCCACCGCGCCCACCACCGGCACCCACGGCCCGCAGCGGATCACCCACGCCGGCCGCCACCGCCCCAACCCGGTCTCCCGCGCCTTCATCGACGCGGCCGTGGAGCTGGGCCACCAGGAGATCGCCGACTTCAACACCGACGGCCCCCGGCGCGGCCTGTTCGGCACCGGCTGGCACCACATCGACGTCGCGGACGGCCGCCGCCAGGGCGTCCTGGCCGCCTACCTGGAGCCCGCCCTCGGCCGGCCCAACCTGACGCTGCGCACCGGCGCCCAGAGCACCCGGCTGCTGGTCGACGGGGACACCTGCACCGGCGTCGAGTACGTACAGCAGCGGCCGCCGGACACCTTCGCGGGCCGGACCGTGCGCGACGGGCACAGCCGCGACGCGGCCCCCGGGACGCACACCGTACGGGCCCGGCGCGAGGTGGTCGTGGCGGCGGGGGCGATCGAGTCGCCGAAGCTGCTGCTGCTCTCCGGGATCGGGCATCCGGAGCAGCTGCGCGAGCACGGGATCGCGGTCACCGCGGCGCTGCCCGGGGTCGGGGAGAACTTCCACAACCACGTCCTGACCGGGCTGATGGCCGAGGTCACCCAGGAGCTGCCGGCGCCCGCGCAGAACCTCTCCGAGAGCGCTCTGTTCCTGTCCTCGCGGCCCGGCCTGCCGGCCCCCGACCTGCAGATCGCCTTCGTCCACGTCCCGTTCGACGTGATCGTCGGCCAGGACCACCCGAACACCGTCTCCATCCTGCCCGGTGTCGTGCGGCCCGTCTCGCGCGGCTGGATCAGGCTGGCGAGCGCCGATCCGCTGGCCCACCCGCTGATCCACCCGAACTACCTGGGCGACCGCTGGGACCTGGAGCGGATGGTGCAGGGCGTCAAGACGGCCCGGGAGCTCTTCGCCACCTCGGCCTTCTCGCCCTGGTACAAGCAGGAGCTCACCCCGGGGCCGGGCACGGCCGGCGACGAGGAGCTGCGGACCTGGGTGCGGCGGAAGGCCGAGAGCTACCACCACCAGGCCGGCTCCTGCCGCATGGGCGTCGACGACCTCGCGGTGGTCGACCCCGAGCTGCGGGTGCACGGTGTACGGAACCTGCGCGTCGTCGACGCCGGCGTGATGCCGGCCGTCCCGTCGGGCAACTGCCACACCGCCATCGCGATGATCGCCGAACGCGCGGCCGACTTCATCAGCGGCCGGAACAGAGGGGCCTCACGTGCCTGACGTCGTACTGCGCGAGGGCGCGCTCACCGGGACCCGGATCGCGGTCCTGGTCGAGAGCGACTTCTACGAACCCGAGATCTCCTACTACCAGCGCCGGTTCGCGGAGGAGGGCGCCGAGGTCGACTTCCTGACCCGGCTGTGGGGCAACGACTCCATCACCTTCACCGGGCACGAGTACCGGGCGCCCTTCACCGCCGACCGGTCCCTGGAGGGCCTCGGCGACGAGGAACTGCGCGGTTACGCCGCCCTCATCGTGCCCTCGGGCATGGTGGCCGACCGGCTGCGCTACACGGAGGACGTGGACGTACTGGCCCCGGCGACGGAGCTGCTGCGCCGGGCCTTCGAGGAGCCGACCGTCCTCAAGGGGATCATCTGCCACGGCATGTGGCTGGCGTCCTCCATCCCGGAGAAGGTGCGCGGCCGCAAGGTGGTCTGCCACAACAACCTGGTCGGCGACGTCCGCAACATGGGCGCCGAGTACGTCGACGAGGACGTGGTGGTGGACGGGGACCTGGTCACCGGCCGCACCGGCGGCCACCACCACCTCTTCGCCCGCCGGATCATCGATCTGCTCGCGGCGGGGCGGGGCCGGAGGGCCGGCTGATGGCGGCCCCCATGGTCTGGTCGCACGTGGGCCTGAACTGCGCCGACCAGAAGACCACCGAGGAGTTCTACACCCGCCACTTCGGCTTCAGCCGGGCCCGGGTGGTCGACCTCGGGGAGAGCCGGATCGTGTTCCTGCGCAAGGGGGACGCGTACCTGGAGCTCTTCGCCGCGGTCGCCGACCCGGCCCGCGCGGCACACGAGGACGGCCCGCCGGCCCCGGGCCGCGTACGGCACCTGGCCTTCCAGACCGACAGCGTCGACGCCTTCCTCGCGGAGCTGGGCGACGCCGCCGAAGTGACCCTGGGGCCGCTGGACTTCGACGACTTCATCTGCGGCTGGCGGACCGTCTGGGTCCGTGACCCGGACGGAGTGATCGTCGAGGTCAGCCAGGGATTCGAGGACGACCGCTCACACGACAAGGACGGTGCATGACATGGCGGGCTCGTTGGGCTTCTCCTTCTCCGACACGATGGCGGGCTACGTCGTCCGCTTCGACTCCGGCGCGCGGCTGCTGCGGCTGAAGACCTCCGACGACCGCGAGTTCGAGGTCTCGCTGGCCGGGGACCCGAGCGCCGAGCTGGTGCGCAACCTGGACGAGCCGTACATCGACGCCTCCGGGCACATCGACGAGATGCTCTCCCCGGGCCGGTTCCTCTTCGTCTACGGGATCCACTACCCCGAGCAGGACGGCCGCTACGAGGCCAAGCGCCTGGTGTTCCTCGGCCGCGGGGCGGAGGACTACCGGTTCGAGGAGACGAGCTGGTGGGTCAAGCAGATCGAGTCGCTGGCCGACTTCTACAAGCGGGCGCAGTTCGGCGACGGGCCGGTGGACTTCACCGACTACCGCACCGAGATCCGCCTCGGCGGCGACAAGACCGCCAGCCACGTCCAGGAGACGGACACCATCTCCCGCCTGGTCTACGGCATGGCCTCGGCCTACCTGCTGACCGGCAAGGACGAGTACCTGGAGGTCGCCGAGCGCGGCACCGAGTACCTGCGCAAGCACATGCGGGTCGTGGACAGCGAGGAGGACGTGGTCTTCTGGTACCACGGCATCAGCGTCGACGGGGACAGCGAGCGCAAGCTGTTCACCTCGGAGTTCTCCGACGACTACGACGCGATCCCGATGTACGAGCAGATCTACGCGCTGGCCGGCCCCGTCCAGACCTACCGGATCACCGGTGACGTCCGGATCAGGAACGACGCGGACGCCACCATCCGGCTGTTCGACAAGTTCTTCCTGGACCGCGAGCAGGGCGGCTACTACTCGCACGTCGACCCGATCCTCTTCAGCCCCGACCACGAGTCGCTGGGCGAGAACGCCGAGCGCAAGAACTGGAACTCGGTCGGCGACCACGCCCCCGCGTACCTGATCAACCTGTACCTGGCGACCGGCGAGCAGAAGTACGCCGATTTCCTGGAGTACACCTTCGACACCATCGCGGACAAGTTCCCGGACTACGAGAACAGCCCGTTCGTCCAGGAGCGCTTCTTCCGCGACTGGTCGCACGACACCGGGCACAGCTGGCAGCAGAACCGCGCGGTCGTCGGGCACAACCTCAAGATCGCCTGGAACCTGATGCGGATGAACTCGCTGAAGGCCAAGCCGGCCTACGAGGAGCTGGCCCGGAAGATCGGCGAGATCATGCCGCCCGTCGGCAGCGACGTGCAGCGCGGCGGCTGGTACGACGTGGTGGAGCGGGTCAAGCGCGGGGACGAGGAGACGTACCGTTTCGCCTGGCACGACCGCAAGGCCTGGTGGCAGCAGGAGCAGGCGATCCTCGCCTACCTCATCCTGCACGGCACGGCCGGCGGCGAGGCGAACCTGCGCGAGGCCCGGCAGGCGCAGGCCTTCTACAACACCTTCTTCCTCGACCACGACGAGGGAGCCGTCTACTTCAACGTGCTCGCCAGCGGTACCCCGTACCTGCTCGGCACGGAGCGGCTCAAGGGCAGCCACTCGATGTCCATGTACCACTCGGCGGAGCTCTGCTACCTCGCCGCCGTGTACAACAACCTGCTCATCAACGGCCGGGAGATGGACTTCCACTTCCAGCCCGACCCGACCAGCCTGCCCGACCGGACCCTGCGCGTCTCGCCCGACCTGCTGCCCGCGGGCTCGGTGCGGATCGCGTCCGTGGAGATCGACGAGAAGCCGTACGAGGAGTTCGACGCCGACGGTCTGACCGTCCACCTCCCCGACGTCCAGGGGCGGGTCAAGGTGAAGGTCCGGCTGCGGCCGGTGACCCAGAAGTAGCGCTCAACGGGGGGCGCCCCAATCCGAGGGGAAAGCAATGACTCTGACCGTGAAGGAACGCCGGAACAAGTCGGGCACCGTGCTCGTCGCCACCGGCGAGATCAACAGCGAGACCTCCGCGGGGCTGCTCCAGGCCCTCCTGCCGCTGGTCCGCGAGGGCCGGCCGCTGCGCATCGACCTCACCGCCGTCAGCTACGTCTCCAGCGCCGGCCTGCGCACCCTGCTGGTCGTCTACCGGGAGGCGCAGCACGCCGGCGTCGCCGTCACCCTGTACGGGGTGAGCGAGGAAGTCCGGTTCGTCATGTCCGCCACCGGCTTCCTCGACTTCTTCGAGACCGGCGAGGCCGCGGCCACCGCGGCCCGGGCCAAGGCCGCGCGATGAGCGAGGCCGTCTCCGAGCAGGTCCTGCGGGTGGACGCGTACCCGACCCACGAGGTGGGCGGGTACCGCGTCCGCGCCGGCAAACCGTTCCCGTTCGGGGCCAACGTGGTCCCCGGCGGCGTCAGCTTCTCCGTCTTCTCCGACCAGGCCACCTCCATGACCCTGGTCATCTTCAAGCGCGGAGAGCCCGAGCCGATGGCCGAGCTGCGCTTCCCCGAGGAGTTCCGCACCGGCAGCGTCTTCGCCATGACGGTCTTCGGCCTCGACCACGAGAACATCGAGTACGGGTACCGGGCCGACGGCCCCTTCGACCCGTCCTCCGGGCACCGCTTCGACGCCCGCCAGGTGCTCTCCGACCCCTACGCCCGGCTGATCGCCGGCCGTGACGTGTGGGGCGTGGAGCCGGACCGCGACCGCGGCTACCAGTACCGCTCGCGGGTCTGCCTCCAGGACTTCGACTGGGGCGACGACACCCCGCTGCGGCTCCCCGCCGAGGACCTCGTCGTCTACGAGGCCCACGTGCGCGGCTTCACCCGCCACCCCTCCTCGCGGGTCACCGCCCCCGGCACCTTCGCGGGGCTGCGCGAGAAGATCCCGTACCTGAAGGAACTCGGGATCAACTGCATCGAGCTGCTGCCGGTGTTCGAGTTCGACGAGAGCGACAACATGCGCTCCAACCCGGAGACGGGCGAGCGGCTCTTCGACTACTGGGGCTACAACACCGTCTCCTTCTTCGCGCCGAAGGCCGGCTACGCGGCCACCGGACGCTACGGGATGCAGGGCGACGAGTTCCGCACCCTGATCAAGGACCTGCACGCGGCCGGCATCGAGGTCATCCTCGACGTCGTCTTCAACCACACCGCCGAGGGCAACGAGCTGGGCCCGACGATCTCCTTCAAGGGCCTCGACAACGCCACGTACTACATGCTCACGCCGGAGGGGTACTACTTCAACTTCAGCGGCACGGGCAACACGGTCAACTGCAACCACCCCGTCGTGCGCAACTTCGTGCTCGACTGCCTGCGCCACTGGGTCGCCGACTACCACATCGACGGCTTCCGCTTCGACCTCGCGGCCATCCTCGGCCGGTCCCTGGACGGCACCCCGCTGCCCAACCCGCCGCTGCTGGAACTGCTCGCCTTCGACCCCGTCCTGCGGCACACCAAGCTCATCGCCGAGGCCTGGGACGCGGGCGGCCTCTACGAGGTCGGCAACTTCCCGGCCTACGGCCGCTGGGCGGAGTGGAACGGCAAGTACCGCGACACGGTGCGCAGCTTCCTCAAGGGCGACCCCGGGGTCACCGGGGAGCTCGCCACCCGGATCGCGGGCTCACCGGACCTGTACTCCACCCGGGGGACCTCGGCCTCCGTCAACTTCCTGACCGCGCACGACGGCTTCAGCCTGGCCGACCTCGTCTCGTACAACGACAAGCACAACGAGGCCAACGGCGAGGGCAACAACGACGGCGGCAACGACAACGCCAGCTGGAACTGCGGCGCCGAGGGGCCGACCGACGACCCGGAGATCAACGCGCTGCGGCTGCGCCAGATGAAGAACGCCCTCGCGATCCTCTTCACCAGCCAGGGCATCCCGATGCTGCTGTCCGGGGACGAGGTCGCGCGGACCCAGCAGGGCAACAACAACACGTACTGCCAGGACAACGAACTGTCCTGGTTCGACTGGGACCAGGTCGACGACAGCGCCGAACTGCTTCGCTTCACCCGGGAGATGATCGCCTTCCGGGGGCGCCACCGCGAACTGCGCTCCACCTCCCACCCCACCGGCCGGCTGCGCGACCACCTGGGCCTGCCGGACATCAGCTGGCACGGGGAGCGGGCCTGGCAGCCCGACTGGTCGGCGGAGAGCCGGCTGCTGGCGGTCGCCCGCTGCGGCGTCGGCGACGAGGACGTGGTGTACGTGGCCATGAACGCGCACTGGGAGGCGCACGACCTCGAACTGCCCGCCCTGCCCGGCGGCCGCAGCTGGCACCTGTTCGCGGACACCGGCGCGCGGGCGCCGCACGACATCCGCACGCCGGGGACGGAACAGGACCTGGACAACGCCGGGAAGTACCTGATCGGCCCGCGATCGGTCGTGATCCTGGTGGGCCGCGCGAACGACCCCGACCCCCGAGGCGACTGAGCCGCCCGACCGAAGGAGACCTGACATGCCGCTTTCCGTGTCCCTGAGCATCGAGGGCGACACCACCGTGATCGAACTGGCGGGCGAGCTGGACGCCAGGACCGCGCCGGACTTCCACCAGACCATCGAGAAGGCCGCCGGGCACGGCACGAGCACCGTCGAGATCCGCATGGCCGGCGTCGGCTACATGGCCAGCGCGGGACTGCGTTCGCTGGTCTTCGCCCAGCAGAAGGTGGCCTCCGGGGTCACCATCAAGGTCGTCGGCGCCATCGAGCCCGTCTCCCGGACGATCCGCACGGCCGGACTCGACCGCAGCATCCAGCTCACCGACGGCTGAGCCCCCCGGCCGGCCGAGCGGTGAGTGAGATGGTCGAAGTGGCGCGCACGCCCGCCGCACTGGAGGTGCCCGCGACGGTCGGGGCCCTGGGCGAGATCGCCGCGTACGTCCTGCTGCTGGCCGGCCGGGCCGGCCTCGGCAAGAGAGCCACGTACCGGCTGCGGCTCGCGGTGGACGAACTGGCCACCAACATCGTCATGCACGGGTACCGGGGCGGCGACGGGCGGATCACCGTCCGCGGCCGCTCCGGTCCGGACGGGGTGCGGGTCGTCATCGAGGACTCCGCCCCCGCGTTCGACCCCGCCGCGGGCCGCCTGCCCCCCGCCACCGGGGTCCCCCCGGAACGGCGGCGGGTCGGCGGCCTCGGCATCCACCTGGCCCTGACCAGCGTGGACGCGTACTCGTACGCCTACCGGGACGGCCGCAACATCAGCACGCTGACTGTGAAAGCCGAGGGGACGGACGCATGCCCTCCACCACCGTGATCATCCTGGACGTGTACCCGCCGCCCCCGGCCGACCTGGTCGAGGCGCTGCGGCTGATGGACGCGGAACTCGTCACCCGCACCCTGCCCGAACTGCTCACCGGGCGGCTGGAGACGCTGCCCGCCGCGGACGTCCTGCTGGCCCCCGCCGAAGCCGACGGGCACGCCGTACGGACCGCCGTGCGCCGGCTGCGCCGCTGGGCCGGGGTCCCCATCGTGGTCGTCTGGACCGTCGGGGAGTTCGCGGCCCTGGAACGGCACGTCGAGCTCGGCCACGACTACCTCGTACCGCCCTTCCTGCCCGCGCTCGTCCGGGCCCGCCTGCACAGCTGCACCGAGCGCGCCGGACTCGGCCGGACCCTGCGCGAGGCCGACGCGCGCGCCGAACTCATGGGCTACGAGAAGGAGCTGGAGATCGGCCGCGAGATCCAGGCCGGCTTCCTGCCCGAATCGCTGCCCGTCCCGGCGGGCTGGGAGATCGACGTGCGCTTCCGCCCGGCCCGCCAGGTCGCCGGGGACTTCTACGACGTCTTCGAACTCTCCCGGGGCCGGCGCCTCGCGGTCGTCGTCGCCGACGTCTGCGACAAGGGCGTCGGCGCCGCCCTCTTCATGGCCCTCATCCGCTCGCTGCTGCGCCACACCGCCGAGAACAGCGGACTGCAGCACCTGATGGCGGCCACCCGCACCGGCGGCAGCCGCCGTACACCGGTCGTCGGCGCCACTCCGCTGCTCAACGCGGTCACCGCCACCAACGGCTACCTCACCCGCAACCACCTGCGGCAGGGCTACTTCGCCACCCTGTTCTTCGGCGTCCTGGACCCGCGCACCGGCAGCCTCGTCTACATCAACGGCGGCCACAACCCGCCCCTGCTGCTCTCCGGGGCGGGCGCCGTGCCCCGGCCGCTGGAGGTGACGGGACCCGCCGTCGGGGTCCTGCCCGACTGCGTCTACACCCTCGGGTACGCCCAGCTGGACCCGGGCGACACCCTCTTCGTGTTCACCGACGGAGTGCCCGAGGCGCGCTGCCCGGAGGGCGGCTTCCTCGGGGACGAACGGATGCTGGAACTGCTCGGCGGGCCCCCGGCGAGCGGGCGGGACCTGGTGGACCGGATGGACCTGGCGGTGCGCGAGCACACCGGGACCGCCGAACAGCACGACGACGTCACCATGCTGGCCCTGCACCGGCCCCCTGCGGCGCGGGGGCCGCACGGGGACGGCGCGGGCTACCGGGTGGTGGCCTGATGACCCGGACCATCGTGGTGCACTCGCACCGCGGCGGCACCGGCAAGTCCTCGGTGACCGCCAACCTGGCGGTGCTGCTGGCGAACGGCGGGCTGCGGGTGGGGGTGGTCGACACCGACCTCCAGTCGCCCGCCCTGGACCTGCTGTTCGGGCTCGGGCCGGGGCCGGCCTCGCTGGCCGACTACCTGCTCGGCCGCTGCGAGATCGAGGCCGCGGCCCGCCGGACCGACCTGCCCGGGCTGTACGTCGTACCCGCCCGGTCCGGGACGGCGGCCCTGCGCGAGCTGATGACCACCGGGTACGACGTGGGGCTGCTGCCGGAGGGGTTCGACCGGCTCGCCCAGCGGTTCCTGCTCGACGTGCTGCTGCTCGACACGCACGCGGGGCTCAACAACGAATCGGTGACCGCCATGGGCAGCGCCGACGTCGTACTGGTCATGGCGCGGGCGGACCGCGTCGACCTCTCCGGGGCCGAGGAGACCCTCGCCCTCGTCGGGCGGCTGGCCTGCCGGCGGGCCCTCGTCCTGAGCATGGCGCCCGAGGGCGTCGACCGGGACGCGGTGCGCCGCCGGGCCGAGGAGGTCTACGGGGTCCCGCTGGCCGGAATCCTCCCGTACGTGCCGGAAATGGCGGCCCTGTACGGAGAACGCATCTTCGCGCAGGCCCTTCCCGACCATCCGCTGGTCGGTGAATTCCGCGCGATCCTGACGGCGTTGGACGCACGTGACGAAGTATCACGGGCCTGACGTCCACCCCTTACGCCCCTGACAGGGGGCGTGTTGAATCGGCTGCGAATCCAGGAACAAGGAGAGAGTCATGAAGATTCTCGTCGTCATGACGGCAAAGGCCACGCTCCATCTGCTGGACGGGGAACAGCACCCCTCGGGATTCTGGGCCGAGGAATTCGTCGTTCCTTTCACCCTCTTCCGGGACGCGGGACACACCGTGGACCTGGCGACGATCGGCGGCCGGGCCCCCACCGTCGACGCGACCAGCGTCGACCCCGCCTTCCTGCGGTGGGTCCGCCCCGAGGGCTCCCCGGACGAGGACGCGGCGAACGCCGCCGCATACCTCCGCGTCCTCGAGGACACCCCCCAGCTCCGGCAGCCCCTCGCCCTGGAATCCCTCGGCGAGAAGGACATCGCCGGCTACGACGGCATCTACATCAGCGGCGGCCACGGCGCCATCGGCGACCTCCCCAAGTCCGACGAACTGGCGCAGCTGCTGCGCTGGGCCATCGCGCAGGACAAGCCGCTCGCCACCGTCTGCCACGGCCACACCGCGCTGCTGGCCCTGCGCGACGGCGAGGGCCGCTGGCCCTTCGAGGGCTACCGGATGACCGCCTTCTCGCACAGCGAGGAACTGGTCACCAACATGGCCGGCCGGCTCCCGCTGATCCTGGAGGCCGAACTCACCCGGCTCGGCGCCCGCTACGAGAAGGCCGAAGCGATCTGGGACTCGCACGTGGTGGTGGACCGCAGGCTCACCACCGGCCAGAACCCGTACTCCTCCAAGGCCCTGGCACAGACGTTCCTGAAGCAGCTCGAACAGGGCTAGCCCCGCGACACCAGAAGGTGCAGCCATGACCCAGCGCGTGCTCGGCGACCGACCCCTGGCCAACCCGGGGAAGCTGTTCATCGGCGGCAGATGGGTGGCCGCCCGGGACGGCCGCACCGAACCGGACGTGAGTCCCATCGACGGACAGGAGATCGTGCCGGTGGCCCAGGCCGCCGCGGCCGACGCGGACGCCGCCGTCACGGCGGCCCGTACGGCGTACGAGGAAGGCCCCTGGAGCCGGCTCTCCGCCCAGGAGCGCGCGCTGCGGCTGAACCGCGTCGGCGAGCTGATCGAGCGGGACCTGGAGGAGATCGCCCTGCTGGAGACGGTGGACATGGGCAAGCCGTTCGCCTTCTCCAGCACCGTCGACGCCCCGATGGCCGCCCAGCTCATGCACTACTACGCGGGCGCGGTCACCCGGGTCGACGGCTCCTCCCGGGCCCCGGCCGGCGGACAGCTCGCGTACACCCTGCGCGAACCGCTGGGCGTGGTCTGCGCCATCACCCCCTTCAACTTCCCGCTGCTGCTGTCGATGACCAAGATCGCCCCGGCCCTCGCGGCGGGGAACACCGTCGTCCACAAGCCCTCCCCGGCCACCCCGCTCACCGCGCTGAAGATCGCCGAACTCTTCCAGGAGGCGGAGATCCCCGACGGGGTGCTGAACGTCATCACCGGGCCCGGCGTGGAACTGGGGGAGACCCTCACCGACCACCCCGGCATCGACAAGATCGCCTTCACGGGCTCCACCGCCGTCGGGCAGTCCATCATCCGCAAGTCCGCCGGCACCCTGAAGAAGGTCACGATGGAACTCGGCGGCAAGTCCGCCAACATCGTCTTCGCCGACGCCGACCTCGACGCCGCCGAGGAACTCGCCTTCTTCGGCATCTACTACAACAAGGGCGAGATCTGCACCGCCGGCTCCCGGCTCCTGCTGCACCGCCCCATCCACGACGAGATGGTCGAACGCCTCGTCGCCCGCGCCGCCGCCCTGCGGCCCGGCGACCCGCGCGACCCGGCCACCCTCTTCGGACCGCTGGCCCACCGGGGCCAGTTCGACAAGGTCAGCTCCTACATCGAGGTCGGCGAGAAGGAAGGGGCGCTGCTGCGCACCGGAGGCACCGGCTGGACCCCGGAAGGCGCCTCCAGCCAGGGCCTGTACTTCCTGCCGACCGTCTTCACCGGCGTCGACAACGGGATGCGGATCGCACAGGAGGAGATCTTCGGACCTGTCCTGTCGATCATCCCCTTCGACACCGAGGAGGACGCGGTCCGGATCGCCAACGACAGCGCGTACGGGCTGGCCGCCGGGGTCCACACCAAGGACCTGCGCCGGGCCCACCGGGTCGCCTCGCAGATCAAGGCGGGCACGGTCTGGGTCAACTGCTACAACCAGTACGACCCCTCGGTGCCCTACGGCGGCTACAAGGCCTCCGGGTACGGGCGCGAGTGCGGACCGGAATCCCTGGAGAGCTACACCCAGACCAAGTCGGTCTGGATCGGCATGGACTGAGTCCGGCCGCCCGGACCCCCACCGTGCCCGACCCCAGCGACTGAGGAGCCCCATGCGGACAGGCGTCATCGGCACCGGACGGATCGGCTCGGCCCTCGCCCGGATCCTGGTGGCGGCGGGCCACCCGGTGGTCCTCGCCAACGGGCGCGGACCGCACTCCCTCGGCCCCCTGCTGGCCGAGCTCGGATCCGAGGCCGCCGCCACCGGACCGGTGGAGGCGGCCGGCCAGGCCGACCTGCTGGTGCTGATGGTGCCCTTCGCCGCCGTGCGCGGGCTGCTGCCCCCGCACGTCGTGCAGGACAAGGTGCTGGTGGACGCCACCAACGCCTTCGGCGACCCCGGGGTCCCCGCCGACCTCGGCGGGCGCGGCTCCAGCGAACTCGTCGCCGAGTGGTACCCCGGCGCCCGCGTCGTGAAATCCCTGAACACCATGCACTTCGAAACCCTCGCTTCCGCGGGCGACGCCTCCGGGCGGCAGCCGGACCACCGCCTCGCCCATTTCACGGCGGGCGACGACGCGAAGGCGAAGGAAATCGTGGCGGGAATCATCACGGACCTCGGATTCGTGCCCGTCGACACCGGTCCGCTGCACTCCGGAGGAATTCTCCAGCAGCCCGGCGGTCCCCTCTTCAACCGGCCGCTCACGGAAGCGCAGGCGCTCGCATGGATCTGACCCTGAACGTGAATGGAAGACCCGAGGAGTTCACGGCCCAGCCGAACGAACTCCTCGTCGAACGGCTCCGCGACGGACTCGGACTGACCGGCACCAAAGTCGGCTGCGACACCGGCCAGTGCGGAACCTGCGTGGTCCGTCTCGACGGCCGCTCCGTCAAGAGCTGCCTGATCCTCACCGCCGCGGCCGCCGGCGCCGACGTCACCACCATCGAGGGCGTCACCACCCGGGGCGGCGAGCTGACCGGCCTCCAGGAGGCGCTGCGCCAGGAGCACGGCACCCAGTGCGGCTTCTGCACCCCCGGCATGGTCATGGCGCTCGGCGAACTCGTGGAGAACTCCGCCGGGGGCGAGGCGCCCACCGAGCCCGAGATCCGCGAGTGGCTGACCGGCAACCTGTGCCGCTGCACCGGCTACCACAGCGTGGTCCGCGGAGTGCAGCGCGCCTGCGCCCCCGCCGCCGCGGCCCCGGCCGGGGACGCGGAGCCGGCCGCGGCCGGAGCGTCCGGGCGGGAGGGCCGAGGGCGATGACCGCAGTGACGGGGGAGAGCGCCGGAGCCGCTGGGGCCGTGGACACCGCGGCGCCCGCGGCGGCGACCGTGACGGCGCCCGTGGAGGCGTCGGCTGAAACACCGGCTGAAGCGCCGGCTGTGGCACCGGCGGAGAACGCCGCGCCCGCGCCGGACGGCGTACCCGGGGAGCACACCGTCCTCGGCCGGCCGCTGGACGCCCGCGAGGACCCGCGGCTGCTGCGCGGCGAGGCGACGTACGTGGCCGACATCGACCTGCCGGGCACCGCGCACATGGCCATCCTGGGCAGCCCGGTGGCGCACGCGCGGATCCTCGGCATCGAGACCAAGGCCGCCGAGCAGATGCCGGGCGTCCTGAAGGTGGCCACCGCCGCCGACTTCACCGACGTGATGCCGCTGCCCTGCATCTGGATCCCCGGCGGCGTCGAGAGCCACTTCCCGCCCCACCCCTACGGCCTGCCGGGATCGCGCCCCGTGCTGAGCGGCGACGCCGTCCGGCACGTCGGCGACCCGGTCGCCGTGGTCGTCGCCGAGACCCCGCGCCAGGCCGCCGCCGCGCTCGCCGCGATCAGCGTCGAGTACGAGCCGCTGCCCGTGGTCACCCGCGCCGACGAGGCCCTCGCCGAGGGGGCGCCCCAGCTCCACGAGGCCGTCCCCGGCAACCTGAACGCGTATTGGACCTGCGGCGACAAGGAACGCACCGACGCGGCCATCGCCGCCGCCGAGGTAACCGTCGAGCTGGACCTCGTCAACCAGCGCACCATCAACAGCCCCATCGAGCCGCGCGGCGCGGTCGGCGACTACGACCCGGCCACCGACGAGTACACCCTCTACGCCTCCACCCAGGGCCCGCACAACCACCGCTTCCTGCTCGCCGGGCTGGTCCTCGGCATCCCCTTCAACAAGCTCCGGGTGATCGCCCCCACCGTCGGCGGCAGCTTCGGCACCAAGGGCTACCTGTACCCCGACATGGCGCTGGTCCTGCTGCTGTCCAAGGCGCTGCACCGCCCCGTCAAATGGGTCGACACCCGCACCGGGCTGATGAACTCCACCGTCCAGGGCCGCGACCACCGCCAGCACGTCACCCTCGCCGGCACCCGCGACGGCCGCATCACCGCCGTGCGCTGCACCAGCTACGCCAACCTCGGCGCCTACCCCTCCACCATCGGCCCCGGTGTCGCCACCGCCCTGATGGGCCGCTCCATCAGCGGCATGTACGCCATCGACGCGGCCTTCTGCGAGGTCTACGCCGCCTTCACCAACACCGTCTCGCTCGGCGCCCAGCGCGGCAGCGGGCGCGCCGAGGCCGCCTTCCTGATGGAACGCCTCGTCGACCGCTACGCGAGCGAGATCGGCATGGACCCGGCGGCGGTGCGGCGCAAGAACCTGGTGCCGAAGGAGGAGTTCCCGTACGACAACGGGCTGGGCTGGACCTACGACTCCGGGAACTACCAGCTGAACTTCGACAAGGCCCTCGCCCTGGCCGACTACGCCGGCATGCCCGCCCGCAAGGAGCGGGCCCGCGCGCGCGGCAAGCGGCTCGGCGTCGGCATCGCCACGTACGTCGCGGTCTGCGGGGTCGGCCCCTCCACCCGGATGTCCAAGGAGGGCATGCTCGGCGGCACCTGGGAGAGCGCGAACATCCGCGTCCACCCCACCGGCGAGGTCACCGTCACCGTCGGCTCGGCCTCCACCGGCCAGAGCCACCACACGGTCTTCGCGATGGTCGCCGCCGACGAGCTGGGCATCGACCCGGCCCAGGTCCAGGTCTACGAGGCCGACACGCAGAAGGCCCCGTACGGCCAGGGCACCTACGGCTCGCGTTCCTACAGCATGGCCGGGCCCGCCGTCGCCCTCACCGCCCGCAAGATCAAGGCCAAGCTGGTCAAGGCCGGGGCCGTCTTCCTGAACGTCCCCGAGGAGAAGGTCGTCTACCGGGACGGCGCGGTGTACGAGGACGGCAACCCGGAGAACACCAAGACGTTCGCCGAGCTGGCCATGGCCCTGTGGTACGGCTGGGGGCTGCCGCCGGAGATCGAACCGGCCCTGGACGAGACCACGCACTTCGACCCGCCGGACTTCAACTACCCCTTCGGCACGCACATCGCGGTCGTCGAGGTGGACGAACTGACCGGCGAGACCGAGGTGGTGGCCTACACCGCCGTCGACGACGCCGGGAACATCGGCAACCCGAAGATCGTCCTCGGGCAGATCGAGGGCAGCATCGTGCACGGACTCGGCCAGGCCCTGATGGAGGCCGCCGAGTACGACGAGAACGGCCTGCTGATCAGCTCCGACCTGGGCCACTACGCCCTGCCGCGCGCCGCCGACGTGCCCTTCTTCACCCTCGACAAGACGGTCACCCCCTCCCCGCACAACCCGCTCGGCGCCAAGGGGGCCGGCGAGATCGCCACCGTGCCGCCCGCCGCCGCCGTCGTCAACGCGGTCGTGGACGCCCTCTCCGACCTCGGCGTCCGGCACATCGACATGCCCCTGACCCCCGAGAAGGTCTGGCGCCGGCTCCAGGGAGAGACGCAGTGATCCTCACCGAGTTCGACTACGTCCGGCCCGCCGGGCTCGACGAGGCCCTGGCCCTGCTGGCCGCCCCCGCCGCCCGGGTGCTGGCCGGCGGGCAGAGCCTGCTGCCCGGCCTGCGCGACGGATCGCAGACGGCCCGCCTGCTGGTCGACGTACGGCACCTGGCGGAGCTGCGGGGCATCGAGGCACGGGACGGGACCCTGCGCATCGGGGCCCTGACCACCCTCGCCGAACTCGCCGCCGACCCCCGGGTGCGGGCCGGGGCGCCCGAGCTGGCCGCGGCGGCCCGCGCCAACGGCGACCCCCAGGTCCGCAACCTCGGCACCGTCGGCGGCAACCTGGCCGTCACGGGCCGGCCCACCGATCTGCCGGTCGCCGCCCTGGCCGCCGACGCGGTGGTGGAGCTGGCCGGCCCCGGCGGGCGCGTCCGGGTGCCGGCCGAGGAGTTCGCCGCCGCCGGGCCGCCCGCCGGATCGGTGGTCACCGCCCTGCTGGTGCCCGTCACGGGCCCGGCCGCCGCCTTCGAGAAGACCGCCGACCGGGCCACCCGCTACCCGCTGTGCGCGGCGGCCGTACGCGTCACCGCCGACGGGCCCCGGATCGCCGTCACCGGAGCCACCCCCCGCGCCCTGCGCCTGCGCGGGGTCGAGGACCGGCTGCGCGGCGGCCCGTACAGCACGGAGGCGGTGCTCGCGGCCTTCCGCGCCGAGCCCCGGGAGCTGTTCGTCCCCGGACGCGGCACCTCGGCCGAATACCTCGGCCACCTCGCGGGCGTGCTCACCGCCCGCGCGCTGGCCAGGGCGGCCCGGATCAGCACCTGAGCCCACCGGGCGCCAGGAGGAGGGGAGTGGACGCAGTGGCCGAACCGACCGAGACGACGACCGCGGGAGACGCCGGGCACCCGGCGCGGCCCGGGCACCCGGCGCGCTCCGAGCAAGCCCGGCCGCCGACGGGTGCCCGTCCGGCCGGCGCCCGCGCCGCCGGTTCCGCCAGAGCGTCCGGCTTCTGGGTGGTGGGCGCGGTCCTCGTCCTGCTGATGCTCTCCTCCTCGGTGCCCTCCGCCCTCTACGTGCTCTACCAGGAGAAGTGGGGCCTGTCCTCGGGGGCCGTCACGGTGGTCTTCGCCGTGTACGCCGTCACCGTGCTCGCCGGACTGCTCCTGTTCGGCTCCCTCTCCGACACCGTGGGACGGCGGCCCGTGCTCGGCGCCGGACTGGTCCTCGCGATGGTCTCCATGGGCCTGTTCGCCGGGGCCCAGGGGCTCGGCCTGCTGCTGGCCGCCCGCGCCGTACAGGGCCTGGCGGTGGGCCTGGCCACCGGGGCGATGGGCGCCGCCCTGCTCGAACTCAGCCCGCGCGCCCGGCCCGCGCTCGGCGCCCAGGTCAACAGCGCGGGACCGACCGTCGGCATCGGCCTCGGCGGGCTCGGCGCGGGACTCCTCGTCCAGTACGCGCCCGCGCCCACCGTGCTCAGCTACCTGCTGCTGATCGGGGCGTTCGCGATCACCCTGGTCGGCGTCGCGCGCATGGAAGAGAGCGCTCCCGGGGCGGGCGGCCGGCTGCGGGTGGCACCGCGCCGGATCCGCGTACCGGCCGCCGCGCGCGGGCGGTTCGCCGTACTCGTCCTGACCATCGTCGCCGTCTGGACCGTCGGCGGCTTCTACCTCTCGCTCGGCCCGCACCTGGCCCTGTCCCTGCTGCACAGCACCAACTACCTCGCCGGCGGGGCCACGGTGGCCCTGCTCGCGGGCGCCGCCACCACCGCCCAGCTGCTGCTCGGCCGCACCGCGCCGCTGCGCACCGCCGTACTGGGCCTGCTCGGGCTGCTCGCGGGGCTCGCCCTCGTCCTGCTCGCGCTGGCCCTGGGCTCGGCGGCCGTCTTCCTCGTCGCCACCGCCGTCCTCGGCAGTGGCTGGGGCGCGGCCTTCCTCGGCTCGTTCCGCGCGCTGAGCGCGCTCGCCGAGCCCGCGCACCGGGGCGAACTGACCGCCGCCGTCTACGTGTTCGCGTACCTCGCCATGAGCGTCCCGGCCGTTCTCGCCGGAGCGCTGACCAACATCCACGGACTGCAGCGCACCTCGGTCGGCTTCATGGCCGCCGTCGCCGGAGTGTGCGCGCTGGCCCTGATCACGACCCTGCGGCTGGCCGCGCGCACCAGGGCCGAAGGGAGTACGGCGTGAGGAACGCCGGGATCGACGGCACGAGGGGACCGGACCCCAAGGAACTGCGGGAGGCCCTGTACGCACTGGAGATCTTCGCCGGGCTCACCGAGGATCAGCTGGACTGGCTCGTCTCGGTGTCCGAACCGCGGGTCCTCGCCGACGGGGAGGTCCTCTTCCGGGACGGGGACGAGGCCACCGGCTTCCACGTCCTGCTCTCCGGCGGGCTCCTCGTCACCAAGGTCGTCGACGGCCGGGAGGAGGTCCTCACCCGGCACTCCACCGAGGAGGACGGCGCCGCCGCCGAGGAACACGACGGCAAGCCCACGGCCGCCCACCGCTTCACCGGCGAGCTGCCCCTGCTGACCGACGGCGCGTACGTGGCCACCGCGGCCGCGAGCGGCCCCGCCACCACCGTCGTGGCCTATCCGAAGCCGGTCTTCTTCGAGATGCTGACCCGCTGCCACGGGGTGGCGGCCGTGCTGCTCCCCGTCCTGGCCTGGCGGATCAAGTCCTCCGAGGTCCAGGCCCGCAAACGGGCCACCGTCGAGGCCCTCGGGACCCTCGCCGCCGGACTCGCGCACGAGCTGAACAACCCGGCCGCCGCCGTGGCCCGCGCCGCGCAGGAACTCGCCCCGGCCCTGGAGCGGCTGACCGGCACCGCGTACGCGTGGGGGGCGGCCGCCGGCGACGGGGAGCGGGCCGCCCTGGAGCGGCTCGCCGCGGAACTGGACCGGCTGGCGCCGCCCGAGACCGCCGACCCGCTCGACCAGGCGGACGCCGAGGAGGAGATCGCCGACTGGGCCGAGGAAGCCGGCGCCGAACGCCCCGGGCTGCTCGGCTCCGGGGCCGCCGACCTCGGCCTGGACCTGGAATGGCTGCTGGAGCGGCTGGACGGGATCGGCGAAGCCGCCCTGCCCGCCGCCCTGGACCACCTCGCGGCGCTGCTGGAGGCCCGCTCGCTGGCCGCCGAGCTGCGCGCGGCCGGCCCCCGGATCTCCCAGCTGGTCGCCGCCACCCGGGACTACGCCAACCTCGACCGGGCGCCCGAACAGCGCTTCGCGGTCACCGACGGCCTGGAGAACACCCTGGTCGTGCTGCGCGCCAAACTCGGCGGGATCACCCTCGTCCGCGCCTACGATCCGGACCTGCCCGACCTCACCGGGTACCCCGGGGAGCTGAACCAGGTGTGGACCAACCTGGTCGACAACGCGGCCGAGGCCATGGAGGGCGCGGGCACGCTCACCCTGCGGGCGCGCGCCGAGGGCGTCTGCATGGTCGTGGAGATCACCGACACCGGGCGGGGCATCCCCGAGGACGTCCTGCCCCGCATCTTCGAACCCTTCTACACGACCAAGGACGTGGGGAAGGGCACGGGTCTGGGGCTGCACCTCAGCTACCGGATCGTGACCCAGCGCCACCACGGGTCGATCACGGCCCGCTCCCGTCCGGGCGAGACCCGGATGGTCGTCCGGCTGCCCCTCGCACCGGCGCCCGCGCCGGAGGGGGCCGCCGCCGGCTGACCCGCCGGCCCGGCCGTCAGCACGGCACAGCCCGTCACCCCAGGAAGAGGAGTCGAATCATGGCCAAGTACGACATCGCCACCCTGCACCCGGTCTTCGTCCGCCAGATGGAGGCGCTGGCCGCCCTGGACATCGAGGCGGTGATGAAGAACTACACCGACGACGCCGTCCTGCTGCGCTTCGAGGGCGCGTCGGTGGGCATCGAGGCAGTTCGCGAGACCTTCACCGGCTATCTCACGGTGAAGCCCACCCTGGTCGAACTCCAGGAGTACATCGAGACCGAGGACACCATCTTCTATCGGGCGATCATGAACTTGAACGGCGAGCCGGAGCACGCGTTCGGGACACTCGTCGTCCGCGATGGCCGGATCTGGCGCCAGACCGCCGGATTCGGCGGCTGACGCCCCTTTCCTGGGTAGCGTGTGCGGGGAGGGCGGGGCATACGCTCTCCCCGCACACGTGGATGATGCTGTGAAGGGGAGGCCGGGGGCGATGGAGCAGGAAACCAACCGGGTGGAGGCGTTCAGCGACGGCGTATTCGCCATCGTGATCACCATTCTGGTATTGGAGTTAAAGGTTCCGCATGAGCAGGGAACGGCACTGTGGCACGGCCTGTGGCAACAATGGCCGCACTATGCCGCCTATCTTGTGAGTTTCCTCATCATCGGCGTGATGTGGGTGAATCACCACACCATCTTCAGTCACCTCAAGCGGGTCGACCGGCCGCTGTTGTTCCTGAATCTCCTGGTGCTCATGGTGGTGTCGGTGATTCCGTATACGACCAACGCGCTCGCCGAGCACCTCACGGACGAGGATTCGGCCAACGTGGCCGCCATTCTCTACAGTTCGTGGACCGTCGTGTACGCTCTCGCCTTCCTGGGATTCTGGTGGTACGTCACCCAGGTCGGTCATCTCTTCCACGAAAAAGTGGACAAGGAAGGTGCCCGGGCCACCCGGATGCGGTTCGGACTGGGGGCGGTCGCCTACCCCTTGACCGTCATCCTGTCCTTCTTCTCGGCACCTCTCACTCTCGTCGCACACTTTCTCATCGCGCTCTACTATGCGGCGAACCAAATCCCCATCCCGCTCGTGGTAGAAGAAGAGCGGCTCGAATCTGCCAGCGACCTCAGGAAGTAGCCGCCTGGACCTACGGCCGTTCTCGGCGGTCACGTAGGGTAAAGAATCTAGTCTGGTCGCGGGGGAGGCCCAGATGGTTCGCACAGTCCTGCCGGAGGAATCCACCAAGGAAATCTCCGAATTGATCGACGTGCTGATTTCGCTGTTCTTCGAATCCTTACCCCGGCGGGACCAGCGAAACTGGGCCCGCGTTTATCTCAACGGCCTCGTGCGGACCACCGGGAAGAAAACGATCCGTAACATCGCCGGAACGGGGGCGAGTTCCGTGGAACAGAGCCTCCAGCAGTTCATCAGCAAATCGCCCTGGGACTGGACCCCCGTCCGCCGCTCCCTCGCCCAGCACCTCGAACGCACCGCGCAGCGCCCGCTGGCCTGGGTCGTACAGCCCATGGTCATAGAGAAGGCGGGCGACCGCTCCGTCGGAGTCGGCCGGCAGTTCGTCGCCCAGCTCGGCCGCACCGCCAACTGCCAGCAGGCCGGGGGGATCTGGCTCGCCTCCAGCGACGCCAGCTTCCCCGTCGAGTGGACCCTCACCCTGCCCGGACCCTGGACCAGCGAACTGCTGCACCGTCGCCGGGCCGGCATCCCCGACACCGCGCGCTCGCTCACCCCCGCCCAGGACGCCGTGCACGCCGTCCAGCGCATGGCATCGACCTGGCAGCTCCAGCGCCGCCCGGTCGTCATGGAGGTCTCCAACACCGACCTCCCCCCGGCCATAGAGGCCTTCGCCCTCCAGGACATCCCCTTCGTCCTCAAGGTCGACGGCTCCCTGCCCGTCTCCTTCGGCGGCGCCGGCCGCCACAAGCCCGGCCCGCACACCGCCCCCGCCCGCGAGCTGATCGACTCGCTGCGCTCCCAGCGCCGGGTCGTCGAATGGACCCGGCACGGCCGCACCGAGGGAGCGGTGACCCTGCTCACCTCGGCGCCCATCCTCGCCGCCGCGGGCGAGGACCGGCCCGCCACGGCGCCGCCCACCCCGCTGCTGCTCGTCGGCGCCTGGACCGAAGCGGCCCTGCTGCCCTCCGAGTTCTGGATCACCAACATCGCCGACCGGCCCCTGGCCCAGCTCTTCCTGCTGGCCAAGCTCACCGACCGGGTCTCCCTGGACTTCGCCGAGACCTGCGAACCCGTCGGCATCCGCGACTTCGAGGGCCGCTCCTTCCGCGGCTGGCACCACCACGCCACCCTCGCCAGCGTCGCCCACGCCGCCCGGCTCCTGTCCGTCGGCGGACGCCACCCCGACCCCGTGGCCCTGGCCGCCGCCGCACCCGCCCGCTACCCGGCCACCCCGACGGGCAGACCCGCCGCCGTCCTGCCCCCGAGACCGCTCATCCCCGGGCAGTCCCCGCGCCGCGCGTTCATCCGCTGATGCTCGACATCGCCGGGGCCCTGCGGGGCTGGTGCGCCGAGCGGCGCGAGTTCGCGCTGGCCACCGTCGTCTCCGTCAGCGGCAGCGCGCCGCGCGGACCGGGCGCCTCGCTGGCCGTCGACGCCGGGGGGACCGCGCTCGGCTCGCTGTCCGGGGGCTGCGTGGAGTCCGCCGTGCACGAGCTGTGCCTGGAGGCCATCGCCTCCGGGGAAGGCGGCGTCCACCGCTTCGGCTACAGCGACGACGACGCCTTCGCGGTGGGGCTGACCTGCGGCGGGATCCTGGACGTGCTGGTCACCCCGGTACGCGGACAGGACCCCGTCCGGCCCGTCCTCGGCTCCGTGCTCGACGCCGCCGCCGGCGGGACCCGCGCCGCGCTCGCCCGCGTCGTCAGCGGACCGCCCCGCCAGCTCGGACGGGCCCTCGCCGTCCACGCCGACGGCTCGTACGTGGGCGGCCTGAGCGGGGGCGCGGCCCTGGACCGGGCCGCCGCCGACCGGGTCCGGGCCCTGCTCCTCGCCGGCCGCACCGGCACCGCCGAGCTGGGCACCGCCGGGGGGCTGTGCGGGGAGCCGCTGACCCTGCTCGTCGAATCCGCCGCCGAGGCGCCCCGGCTGATCGTCTACGGGGCCGTCGACTTCGCCTCCGCCCTGGCCCGGATGGGCGCCTTCCTCGGGCACCGGGTCACCGTGTGCGACGCCCGGCCCGTCTTCGCGACCCCGCAGCGCTTCCCCGGCGCCGACGAGGTCGTCGTCGACTGGCCGCACCGCCACCTCGCCGCGGAACAGGACGCCGGGCGCCTGGACACCCGTACGGCCGTGTGCGTACTGACCCACGACGCCAAGTTCGACGTACCCGTCCTCGCGCTCGCCCTGCGGCTGCCGCTGGCCTACGTCGGCGCCATGGGATCGCGCCGCACCCACGCCGAGCGCCTGGCCCGGCTGCGCGCCGAGGGGGTGAGCGAGGCCGAGCTGGCCCGGCTCAGATCCCCGATCGGCCTCGACCTGGGCGGACGCACCCCCGAGGAGACCGCGCTGGCCATCGCCGCCGAGTTCACCGCCGTCCGCCACGCGGCCCCCGCCACCCCGCTCACCGGCGGCCGCCGGCCCCTGCACCGGCGCGGGACCAAGGTCCCGTAGGAACGGACCAACGGGCCCGGTACGTCCTGGACGATCGCCCCGGGCGGTGTGAACCCGGGGGCATGGGAGAATGAAGTACGTGCGTTTCCTCGGCTGACCCCGTCAGCCACTCAGAAGGAATCCTTCGATCGACTGGGATGTTCAGCACGTGCGTTTCCTCAATGACCTGAAGCCGCCGTACGACCTGACGTACGACGATGTGTTCATGGTGCCGAGCCGCTCCGCGGTCGGCTCCCGCCAGGGCGTCGACCTCTCCTCGCCCGACGGCACCGGCACCACCATTCCGCTCGTCGTGGCGAACATGACCGCCATCGCGGGCCGCCGGATGGCGGAGACCGTGGCCCGCCGCGGTGGAATCGTCGTCATCCCCCAGGACATCCCGATCGAGATCGTCACCGACGTCATCTCCTGGGTGAAGACCCGCCACCTCGTGCTCGACACCCCGATCACGCTGGCGCCCACCCAGACCGTCGCCGACGCGCTCTCCCTGCTGCCCAAGCGGGCCCACGGCGCCGGCGTCGTCGTCGACGGCGAGGGCCGCCCCGTCGGCGTCGTCACCGACCACGACCTGACCGGCGTGGACCGCTTCACCCAGCTCTCCGAGGTCATGTCGAAGGAGCTGCTGCTCATCGACGCCGACATCGACCCCCGGGACGCCTTCAACCAGCTCGACGCGGGCCACCGCAAGCTGGCCCCCGCCGTCGACAAGGACGGCCGACTCGTCGGCATCCTCACCCGCAAGGCCGCCCTGCGCGCGACCCTGTACACCCCGGCCACCGACGCCGACGGCAAGCTGCGGATCGCCGCGGCCGTCGGCATCAACGGCGACTTCGTCGAAAAGGCCAAGCAGCTGCTCGACGCGGGCGTCGACACGCTGGTCATCGACACCGCCCACGGGCACCAGGAATCGATGATCAGCGCGATCAAGGCCGTCCGGGCGCTGGACCCGCAGGTCCCGATCGTGGCGGGCAACATCGTCGCCGCCGAGGGCGTCAAGGACCTCATCGACGCCGGCGCCGACATCATCAAGGTCGGCGTGGGCCCCGGCGCCATGTGCACCACCCGCATGATGACCGGCGTCGGCCGGCCGCAGTTCTCCGCGGTGCTGGAGTGCGCGGCCGAGGCGAAGAAGTACGGCAAGCACGTCTGGGCCGACGGCGGTGTCCGTCACCCGCGCGACGTGGCGATGGCGCTGGCCGCCGGTGCGTCCAACGTGATGATCGGCTCCTGGTTCGCCGGGACGTACGAGTCCCCGGGCGACCTCCAGCAGTCCGCCGACGGGCGCTTCTACAAGGAGTCCTTCGGGATGGCCTCCGCGCGGGCCGTGCGGAACCGGACGTCGGAGGAGTCGGCGTACGACCGGGCGCGGAAGGCGCTGTTCGAGGAGGGCATCTCCACCTCGCGGATGTTCCTGGACCCGGCGCGGCCGGGCGTCGAGGACCTGATCGACTCGATCATCGCCGGTGTGCGGTCTTCGTGCACGTACGCGGGAGCCGGGTCCCTCGCGGAGTTCGAGGAGAAGGCGGTCGTCGGCATCCAGTCCGCCGCCGGCTACGCCGAGGGCAAGCCGCTGCACGCCAGTTGGAGCTAGCCCCACCCCGGTGGCCCCGGCCCGCCCTTCCCGGCGGCCCGGGGCCACCGGCACACCCGGCGGGCCCTCCTGGGGCTCCGCCCCAGACCCCGCGCCTCAAACGCCGGCGGGGCTGGATCATGCCGTCGGCGACCTCGGTCAGGGGGGACGGGGGCCCGGGGGTGGGGTTGGGTGGACGCCCGCGCGGTATTTGGGGAGGCGGATGGTGATCTTCGTGCCGGCGCCGAGGGCCGTTTCGACGACGAGGCCGTACGCGTCGCCGTACACCTGCCGCATCCGTTCGTCCACGTTCGGCAGCCCGATGCCGGACGCCTCCCCCGCCAGGATCCGCCGCAACCGCGCCGGATCCATCCCGACGCCGTTGTCCTCGATGGTCAGCACCGCCTCCGCGCCCGCGTCCCGCGCCGCGATGGTGATCCGGCACTCCTCGGTGGAGTCCTCCACCCCGTGCTTCACGGCGTTCTCCACCAGCGGCTGGAGGCACAGGAACGGCAGCGCCACCGGCAGCACCTCCGGCGCCACCTGCAAGGTCACCTTCAGCCGGTCCCCGAACCGGGCCCCCGCCAGCGCCAGGTACTGCTCGATCGAACGCAACTCCTCGGCCAGGGTGGTGAATGCACCGTGCCGGCGGAACGAGTAGCGGGTGAAGTCCGCGAACTCCAGCAGCAGCTCCCGCGCCCGCTCCGGGTCGGTCCGCACGAACGAGGCGATGGCCGCGAGGGAGTTGAAGATGAAGTGCGGGGAGATCTGCGCCCGCAGCGCCTTGATCTCCGCCTCCATCAGCCGCGTCCGCGCCCGGTCCAGCTCCGACAGCTCCAGCTGTACGGAGACCCAGCGCGCCACCTCCGTCGCGGCCCGCACCAGCACCGCCGACTCCCGCGACCCGTACGCGACCAGTGCTCCCAGGAGCCCGTCCTCACCCGTCAGCGGGGCGAACACCGCCCATTTCAGCGGGCAGCCCGGCCGCTGGCACTCCGTGCGCACGCTCAGGCTGCGGCCCGACTCCAGCATCAGCGCCACCCGGGCCATCGCCCGCTTCTGATGGTGGTCGGCGCCCGGCCCGTCCCAGGCCAGCACCGCCTCCCGGTCGGTCAGACACAGCGCCTCCGTGCCCAGCAGCGAGCGCAGCCGCCGGGCCGCCTTGCGCGCGGCGTCCTCGGTGAGTCCCGCGCGCAGCGGGGGAGCGGCCAGCGAAGCCGTGTGCAGCGTGTGGAAGGTGGCCCGCTCCACCGGAGTGCCCAGGTCCAGCCCGGCGGCCCGCTCCCCGCGCCCGGCGTGCCACCGGCCCGCCGCCCAGCCCAGGCCCAGCAGCAGCGCCGCCACCGTCGCGGCCAGCACCGTGAGGGCCGCCCCGGTCACCGCGCGCCCCCGGGCACCCGTTCGCCGGTGACGTCCTCGGGCAGGTGCAGCCGGGCCAGCGCCGCGGCCGTCCCCGCCGGGATCCGCGACCGGGTCGCCAGCGACACCCCCGCCATCGTGCAGAACCCCAGCGGCACCGACCACACCGCCGGCCAGGCCAGCAGCGCGTGCGCCCAGCCCGCCGGAACCAGCCCCGCCCGGGTGGCCAGCACCGCGCCCAGCGCCGCCCCGCCACCGGTCAGCAGTCCGGCCACCGCACCCGGCGGGGTCAGCCCGCGCCACCAGATGCCGAGCACCAGCAGCGGGCAGAACGAGGACGCCGAGACGGCGAAGGCCAGCCCGACGGCGTCGGCGACCGGCACCTCGGTGGCCGCCATCCCGCCCGCCAGCGGCACCGCCATCGCCACCACCACCGCGAGCCGGAACGTCCCCACCCCGCGCCGGGGCAGCACGTCCTGGTGCAGCACCCCGGCCACCGCCACGGTCAGCCCCGAGGCCGTCGACAGGAACGCCGCGAAGGCGCCCCCGGCCAGCAGGGCCCCGAGCAGGTCCCCGAGGGTGCCGCCCAGCATCCGTTCCGGCAGCACCAGCACCGCCGCGTCGGCGTCCCCGGTCAGCGCCAGCTCGGGCGCGTAGATCCGGCCGAGGGCCCCGTACACCTGCGGCAGCAGGTAGAACACCCCGAGCAGGCCGAGCACGACCAGCGTGGTGCGCCGGGCGGCCGGGCCGTTGGGGCTGGTGTAGAAGCGCACCGCCACGTGCGGCAGGCCCATCGTGCCGAGGAAGGTGGCCAGGATCAGCCCGTACGTGGCGTACAGCCGGTGCTCGCCCCCCGACAGCGGCCGCGACCAGCCCGGCGTGTCCGGGCCGGGGCGCGCGTGGGAGTCCGGGACGACGCTGCCCGGGGTGAACTCCAGCCGGGTGCGGGCCTGCACGGAGTGCGGGCCGGTCTCCAGGGCCAGCGGGACGCCGGCGTACGGCACGCCGTCGACCCGGCCCGTCACCGTCACCGTGAGCGGGGCGTCCACGGTGAGCCGTACGTCCTCGCCGAGGGTGACGGCGGTGTGCTCGCGGAAGACGGCCGGGGCGTCGAAGGAGGCGCGGGGAGCGCCGTCCGCGGTCCAGGCGGCGATCAGGAAGAAGGCCGGCACCAGCAGGGCGGTGAGTTTCAGCCAGTACTGGAAGGCCTGCACGAAGGTGATGCTGCGCATGCCGCCCGCCGCCACGGCCGCGGTGACCACGAAGGCCACCACCACGCCGCCCACCCAGTGCGGGGCCCCGGTCAGCACCTCCAGCGTCAGCCCGGCCCCCTGCAACTGCGGGAGCAGGTACAGCCAGCCGACGCCCAGCACGAACAGCACCGCGATCCGCCGCACGGCCCGGGACTGGAGCCTGTCCTCCGCGAAGTCCGGCAGCGTGTACGCGCCCGAGCGCCGCAGCGGCGCCGCGACCAGCACCAGCAGCACCAGGTACCCGGCGGTGTAGCCGACCGGGTACCAGAGCATCTCCGGCCCCTGGAGCAACACCAGCCCCGCGACGCCCAGGAAGGAGGCGGCGGAGAGGTACTCCCCGCTGATGGCTGCCGCGTTGAGGCGCGGGCCCACGGTGCGGGAGGCGACGTAGAAGTCGGAGGTGGTCCGGGATATCCGCAGGCCGAGCGCCCCGACCAGGACCGTGACCAGGACGACGACGGTGACCGCGGTCAGCGCGTACGTCTGGTTCAACGGGGGTCCTCACCGGGGGCGGGAGCGGGGTCTGACGGAGTGTACGCAGGCCCCCGCCCCCGGCGACAGGCGCGATCCGGGCGACCGCGCGGACGCCCGTACGCGAGTCCGCGGGGCGCCCGTACGCGAGTCCGCGGGGGCGCCGGCCCGCGCGGCGGGTCAGCGGGCCGGGTCGTGGTGTCCGGCGCAGTCGCGCAGGGCGATCTCCAGCTCCACGTACGACTCCTCCGCCCGGCGGAACGCCAGCGTCAGCGCCGCCTCCACGCGCGGCGGCAGCTGCCCGCGGGTGCCCTCCTGCGCCTCGTACAGCACCTCCGCCCAGCGGGCGGCCGCACTGCGCAGCCGGGCGAGCAGCGCCTCGGCCTCGGCGGGCCCGGCGGCCCGGGTCCGGGGCAGTCCGGTCAGCGCGTCCAACAGCGCCTGGATCTCGGACATTTCGCTCCTCCCGGGCCGGAAGATCCACGATACGCGCGGCCCGCGCCCCGGGCGGGCGGATCGGCCCGCGCTGCGGCCGACGGGCCCGGCGGATCGCCGTACGCCCCCCACGGCGCGACGAACGGCGCGTTGGTACGCCGGACGGTCGCCCGGCCGCGCGGCGGCGGCCCGGGAGCGCCGGACGGCCGTCCGGGCGGACGCGGGCGCGGCCCGGGGGCGCCGGACGGCTCAGCCCGTCGCCTGGCGCATCAGGAGGTCCCGCAGGCCGCGCGCGTGGCGGCGGCTGACCTGGAGCTCCGCCGGCCCCACGCGGACGCTCGTGGTGCCCGCGTCCATCCGCAGCTCGTCGATCCGGGCCAGCGCCACCAGGTGGCGCCGGTGGATGCGGACGAACCCGCGGGCCGCCCAGCGCTCCTCCAGCGTGGACAGCGGGATCCGCACCAGGTGGCTGCCCTCGTCGGTGTGCAGCCGGGCGTAGTCGCCGTGGGCCTCCACGTACGCGATGTCCGCGATGGGCACGAACCGGGTGACACCGCCCAGCTCGACCGCGATCTGGTCCGGGGCGCGCTCGACAGCGACGGCGGCGACGGCGGCCCCGCTCCCCGGTTCCGGTGCGGGCCCGCGCGGCGCCGGTGCGCCCGGCCCGCCGACGGCCGCCTCCGCCCCCTCGGGGCGCGGTTCCAGCAGCGCGCACGCCCGCCGGACGGCCTCCGCCAGCCGCTCCGGCCGTACGGGCTTGAGTACGTAGTCCACCGCCTTGAGGTCGAAGGCCTGGACGGCGAAGCCCTCGTGGGCGGTGACGAACACCAGGAGCGGCGGCCGGGCGAACCCGGTCAGCAGCCGGGCGATGTCCAGCCCGGTCAGCCCGGCCATCTGGATGTCCAGGAACACCACGTCGATGCCGTCGGGCCCGTCCGGGCCGCTCTCCAGCGCCCGGGTGACGCGGCGCAGCGCCTCGGTGGCGTCCGACGCGCCCTGCGCGGTGCGCACCCGCGGGTCGGCGCGCAGCAGGTAGAGGAGTTCCTCCAGGAGCGGTTTCTCGTCGTCGACGGCCAGTACGCGCAGCATGGGGGCCACTGTAGGGAACGGCGGCGCGCCCGGGAACGGGTGCGCGGCCCCGCCCGGGGGGAGGGGGCGGGGCCGCGCGGTCCGGTGGCCGGGGAGGCTACGCGGCCGTGAGGAGCTTGCCGTCGGGGGCGACGGCGTACCAGGTGCCGCCCACGCCCTGGCCGTTGGTGTCCCCGGCCTTCTTGTCGCCGGTGAAGGTGTAGACGGGCCAGCAGTTGACGGTCTGCTGCTTCTTGCCGTCCGGGCGGTCGAGGACCAGGTAGTTCTTCTCGGTGATCCCCTTGGCGGCGGCCTTGTCCACGGGCGGGACGACCGGCCACTTGGCGACGCAGTCGCCCTCGCACTTGGAGACCATCGGCCAGGCGGTGTCGGGCTTGAACCGGTAGACGGTCATGCCGTTGCCGTCGACGATGTGGTCGCCGAGCCGGGGGTCCTTCGCGACGGTCAGGGCGCCTCCGGCCGGGGCGGCGGCGCCGGTGCCCGCGCCGGCCGGGGCGGGCTGACCGTCGCCGTAGGGGTCGGCGGGGGCCTGGGCTGCGGGGGTCTGGGCGGCGGCGACGGCTCCGGCAGGCCCGGTCGCGTCGGCCGCCTTGTCGGCGCCGCCGCAGGCCGTCGCCCCGAGGGCGACGACGGCCGCGACCGCGGCCAGGGAAGTTCCGCGCTTGATGCCCATGGTGATCTCTCCCACGTGTGGTGTCCGCCGGGTCCGTCCGGCACCGGTGACCCGGCGACGTGTGCAGGACACGGGGCCGCGGCGGCGCCGCGTTCAGCGGGAGCGGTATGAGGTGTTTCACTCACCCCGCGTCGAACCCGGCCCGCCGTGTGGCCGTGACCACAGCGAGGCCGAGCACCTGGTGCCCGGTGTCGTTCGGGTGCAGTCCGTCGGCGAGGTGCTCGGGTCCCAGCAGGTCACGGCCCGGGAGCAGGGCGAGCCGGCCGTCCCCGGCGGAGATCCGGTCCCGGACGGCCCGCTCCATGGCCTCGCGCAGCGCCCCCAGGGTGGCGCCCAGCCGGTTCGGGGTGCGTTCCGCGTCCGGGCGCAGCAGGGGCGACAGGAGCAGCAGGGGGGTGCGGGGGTGGCCCTGGCGGACGAGGTCGAGGAACGTACGGGTGGTCTCGTACAGCAGGGGCGCCGTGTATGGCAGGCGGGACCAGCAGTTCGTGCCGAAGGCGAGGGTGAGGGCGTCGGCGCGCAGGGTGGCGAGCTGTTCGGCGGTGGCGAGCTCGCCGCGGGCGGCTCCCGCGTAGCCGAGGTTCACGGTGTCCCAGCCGAGCGCCCGCCCGGCGACGGCGGGCCAGCCGTGCGCGGGCCGGGTGGACCACCAGCCCTCGGTGATGGAGTCGCCGTGCACCACCCAGCGCGGGCACGCCGGGGCCGGGGCGAGGCGGCCGCCGATCCCGCGCAGGCCGAGGACCAGCGGCGACTGTGCCTCGGGCGGGTACAGCGTGAAGGGCCCCCCGGCCCTCCCGCCGCCTGCCCCGCCGGGCCGCGGGGGCAGGTCCACGCGTACGACGGCCTCCGCGGCGGGCTCGGTGAAGACCTCGCTCAGCAGCCCGTGGCGGTTCCACAGGGCGAAGCCGTGCGCGAGGTCGCGCAGCGCGTCGGTGGGGCCGGGGACGGTGGCCCGGTAGCGGATCTCGACCGCGTGCGCGGTGTCCGCGGTGAACTCCAGCCGGACGCCGATGGGCAGGGTGGCGCGTTCCCCGGTGTCCCAGGGCAGCCGCATGGTGTCGGCCGGGTCGGCGCGCACGGGGCGCCCCTCGTCCAGCCAGGCGACCCCGCGCAGGAAGGGCGAGGGGTCCAGCCACCCCTCGTCGGATCCGGTCGTCGGCCCCACTGATCGCCTCCGGTCGTCGGGTGGTCGGTACGTACGAGACAGGCACGGTGATGCATGCCTGACGTGGTGTCAAGAACAGGGGTCGCGGGAGGCCCGCGCAGTGATCGATCATCCATGCGCAACAAACGGCCATCCCGGACAGATCCGCGCAATGATCGTTCGGCAATGTGCAAGGATGGTGCATTACGGGCGGTATCACTCAGCTCGTAGGCTCACTCGCTGTACGTGGAGTGGCGCGGACCGCCTGCTCGGCGGTCCCCCCATGCCCAGGCAGGCTCACCCCTGCCTGTGAACTGCTCCGGACCGCTGCGGTCGACGCCTGACAGTCCCCATCCGCAGTGTCAAAGGAGTCCCCTCGTGCTCGATCACGGCCAGGCGCCACCGCTCACGTCCGAGCCCCGCAAGCCCGCGCACCCGCTGCTGCGCCGCAAGCCCGTGGAGACGCTGGTCGCCGAGGGCGGCCAGGGCGAGGGCGGCTCGCTGCGCCGCTCGCTCACCATGTGGCAGCTGACGATGATCAGCATCGGTGCCACCCTGGGCACCGGCATCTTCGTCGTCCTCGGCGAGGCCGCCCCCAAGGCGGGCCCGGCCGTCACGATCTCCTTCATCATCGCGGGCCTGACCGCCCTGTTCTCGGCCCTGTCCTACGCCGAGCTGGCCGGCTCCGTGCCGGTCTCCGGCTCCTCGTACTCGTACTCGTACGCGACCATGGGCGAGTTCATCGCCTGGATCTGCGGCTGGTGCCTGGTCCTGGAGTACGCCGTCTCCGTCGCGGCCGTCGCCGTCGGCTGGGGCCAGTACCTCAACGAGCTGCTCGACGGGACCATCGGCGTCACCCTCCCCGAGGTCATCTCCGCCCCGATGGGCGAGGGCGGCTTCATCAACCTGCCCTCGCTGGTCGTGGTCCTGCTCGCCATGGTCTTCCTGATGCGCGGCGCCAAGGAGAGCGCCACGATCAACTCGGTCATGGTCGGCGTGAAGATCGTCACCCTCGTGCTCTTCATCGGCATCGGCGTCATGGGCATCAAGTCCGGCAACTACACCCCGCTCGCCCCGCTGGGCGTCACCGGCATCAGCGCCGCCGCCTCCACCCTCTTCTTCTCCTACATCGGCTTCGACGCCGCCTCCACCGCCGGTGAGGAAGCCAAGAACCCGAAGAAGGACCTGCCCCGCGCGATCATGCTCTCGCTGGGCATCGTCACCGTCCTCTACGTCCTCGTCGCGTTCGTCGCCGTCGGCGCCATGCCGTGGCAGGACTTCGCGGGCACCGAGGCCGCGCTCGCCCAGATCATGACCGACGTCACCGGCCACAGCTTCTGGGGCGTCGTGCTCGCCGCGGGCGCCGTCGTCGCCATCGCCTCCGTCGTCTTCGCCGTCCTCTACGGACAGACCCGCATCCTCTTCGCGATGTCCCGCGACGGTCTCGTCCCCAAGGTCTTCGCCAAGGTCGACGAGAAGTCCGGCGCCCCCCGCGCCAACGTGGTCATCGTCTCCCTCTTCTGCGGGGCGCTGGCCGCCTTCATCCCGCTGGGCGAACTGGCCAACGCCACCAGCATCGGCACGCTCTTCGCCTTCGCCCTGGTCAACGTCGCCGTCGTGATCCTGCGCCGCACCAAGCCCGACATGCCCCGCACCTTCAAGGTGGCGCTCTTCCCGGTCACGCCGATCCTCGGCTTCCTCGCCTGCGCCTACATGATGTACAGCCTGCCGCTCGCCACGTGGGTGGCCTTCGGTGGCTGGATGGCCGTCGGCCTCGTGGTCTACTTCCTGTACGGCATCCGCCGCTCCACACTGGCCACAGCAGAGAAGTGATCCACCCGCAGTGCGACTGAACGATCTCGACGAACGCATCGTGCACGCCCTCGCCGAGGACGCCCGCCGTTCCTACGCGGACATCGGCTCCGAGGTCGGCCTGTCGGCGCCCGCCGTCAAGCGACGCGTCGACCGCCTGCGCGCCGAAGGCGCCATCACCGGCTTCACGGTCCGCGTGGACCCCGCCGCGATGGGCTGGGAGACCGAGGGCTTCATCGAGATCTACTGTCGCCACAACACCTCGCCGGACGACATCCGGCGAGGGCTGGAGCGCTACCCCGAAGTGGTGTCCGCGTCGACCGTCACCGGCGACGCGGACGCCCTCGTCCAGGTCTTCGCCTCCGACATGCGCCACTTCGAGCGGGTCCTGGAACGCATCGCGGGCGAGCCCTTCGTGGAACGCACCAAGTCCGTCCTCGTCCTCTCGCCCCTGCTGCGCCGCTTCACCTCGGGCGCCCCCGCGTAACGCTCCCGGGCGGGCGGCGGGCTGTCACAGCCGCGTCCCGGGATCGGCGGCATGAAGATCCAGACCCGGCCGCCGACCGATCCGCGGAGCCCGGCCGTGGCCGAGTGGGGCGGTGCTACACCGCCACCCGGCCCCGCGCACCGGTGAGCAGCCGGCGCCGCTCCTCCTCCGTCAGGCCGCCCCACACCCCGAAGGGCTCCCGGGTGCTCAGCGCGTGCTCCAGGCAGGCGGTCCGCACCGGGCAGCCCGCGCAGACCCGCTTCGCGGCCTCGTCCCGGCCCTCGCGGTCCTCGCCCCGCTCCCCGGCGGGGTGGAAGAACCGCCCCGGGCCCAGGCCCCGGCAGGCTGCCCGCGTCTGCCACTGCCAGTGGTGGCGCGCGGCGCCGGGCAGATGGGACACGTCGTTCATGGCAGTTTCCCTTCCGTAGGTTCCGTCGCTCCCTCCGCGTCTGACCGCCCGACGCGCCCCGAAACCCCCGAACCCGCCCATCCCGCCCGCCGGTTACCGGCAACCTCCGCCGGACATCGTCAGCGTCGGGTCCACGGCCGCCCGCGCTCAGCAGCACGTACGAGGTGAAGCGCCCCTTCAGAGGTCCTTGGCATCCGGGTAATGGCGGCGCAGTTCGCCGAGTACGCGCTCGTCGGCCGCCCTGACATCCCACAAGGAGCTGTCGAATTCGGTCAGGACGAGCACCAGCCTGTCCTCGGCGAACCCCCGTGCTTCGGCGTCGATGAGCTGGAGGAAGGGAGTCGTCAGCGACAACAGCGTCAACGTGTCCATGCCCGCGTCGGCGGACCTCCTCGCCATCTCGACGCAGCGCGGGTCGACGATCTCGTCGAACTCGACGCGCCACGTCAGGTCCAGGCCGAAGCTGCCGAGGCGAACCAGTAGCTCGGCCAGGGTCACGTAGTGCTTTCCGCGCCAGGCGTGAAACGTGATCCCCTTCATCCCCGCCTCGGCCTCGGCCGTATCGCGTGACATGCGACCCCCTTCGTGCGGCACATATGAGGTCACAGCCCGGCGGGGTGGGCCGGGGTGCGCAGGCCGATGAAGACCGGTTCGCGGAGCAGGGTGAAGCCCATCGACTCGTACAGCCGGACGGCGTTGGTGTTGTCGGCCGCCGCGTGCAGGAAGGGGGAGTCCCCACGGTCGAGGATCCCGGCCGCCACCGCCCGGATCAGCCGTCCGGCGAGGCCCTTGCCGCGGTGGTCCGGGTGGGTGCAGACGGCGCTGATCTCGGTCCAGCCCGGCGGATGCATGCGTTCCCCGGCCATCGCGACGAGCCGGCCCTCGTGCCGGATGCCGAGGTAGGTGCCGAGTTCGACGGTGCGCGGGAAGAAGGGGCCGGGCTCGGTCAGCCGCACGAGCTCCGTCATCTCCGCGACGTCGGCGGGGCCGAGGCGGACGGCCTCCGGCGCGGGCTCGGCTGGTGCGGACCGGCCGTCGAGCTGGACGCCGGGGATGGTCATCACGGTGTCCCAGCCGGGCGGCGGGGCCGGCGGGAGGCCGGTCAGCCACACCGTCTCGCCGGGACCGGCCAGCGCGGCGAGGTCCGCCCAGGAGGCGGGGTCGTACGGGTCGGCGAGCGCGCCGAACGGGGTCGCGGCGGGCAGGTAGCGGGCGGCGAGGCCGGCCGGCCCGGCCTCGGCGAAGCCCCGGTGCGGGCCGCTGAGCGCGGCCCACACCGGGTTGTCGAGCGGCGAGGTGAGGTGCTCGGTGGGCATCGGGTACGGAGATCCTTCCGTGGGGGAGCGCAACGGCCGGTCCCCCCCTGGTCGGCGGGCCGGGCACGGCGCCGCGCGACTGCGGGGACAGCTTCGGCCTGGGGCAGGCTATGCCCCGAGGGCCCCGGGGAGCGGTCCGATTTCCCCGGCACCGCCCGAACCCCGCCGCCTCCCCACCCACCGGCCCCGTCCCCCGAGGCGGCGGGCCGCAGGGTGCTCCGCGCCCTCCGCGAAGACCGGCTCACCGCGCGCCCGTATGCTCTCCAGGACCGCCCGACCGTCGCCGTCGACGGCCCCGGGGAGGCGCTCCAGGGCCCCGCCGCCGCCCCGAAGCAACGAATCGCCGGGTACGTCCCGGAACGCGCAACAAATCGATGCGCAGAGCGCAACGGTCATGGCTTGTCGCCGTCGAACGTGCGCACGTACCGTTTTACGACCCCCACCCCACCTGTCACAGAGGTACGCCCATGCCCCCGCTGCGCACCGCACTCCTCCAGAGCTCCGGACGGCTCGGCGACACCGCCGAGAACCTGAAGCGGCTCGACGAGGCCGCCGCGCGCGCCGCACAGGGCGGGGCCGGGCTCCTCGTGACCTCGGAGATGTTCCTCACCGGCTACGCGCTGGACCTGCAGGACATCCCCGGGATCGCCGAGCCGGCCGACGGCCCGTCCGCCGTCGCCATCGGCGAGATCGCCCGCCGCCACGGGGTCGCCGTCCTGTACGGCTACCCCGAGCGGGCGGGCACGGCGGTCTACAACTCCGCGCAGCTCATCGGCCCCGACGGGACCGCGCTGGCGAACTACCGCAAGACCCACCTCTTCGGCTGCTTCGAGCAGGACGCCTTCACCCCCGGCGACACCCCCGTCGTCCAGGCGGACCTGAACGGCCTCCGCGTCGGCATCATGATCTGCTACGACGTGGAGTTCCCCGAGAACGTCCGGGCCCACGCCCTGGCCGGGACCGACCTCCTCCTGGTCCCGACCGCGCAGATGCACCCGTTCCAGTTCGTCGCCGAACAGCTGGTCCCCGTACGGGCCTTCGAGAACCAGATGTACATCGCGTACGTCAACCGGACCGGCCCCGAGGGCGAGTTCGAGTTCATCGGCCTCAGCTGCCTCGCCAACCCGGACGGAGTCACCCGCACCCGGGCCGGCCGCGGCGAGGAGATGGTCCTCGGCGAGGTCGACCCCGAGCTGCTCGCCGCGTCGCGCCGGAACAACCCCTACCTGCGCGACCGCCGCCCCGGCCTCTACGCCTCCCTGGTCTGAGTCCGGGCCCGGACCCGAGCCCGCCCCGCCGCCGCCCGCCGCCCCCTGCCCCACCCCGCAAGGAGACGTACCCCCATGACGTCCACGGTGCCCACCACCGCCGTCCCGCACAGCGACGGTCAGCCCCCGATCACCATGTTCGGGCCTGACTTCCCGTACGCGTACGACGACTTCCTCGCCCACCCGGCGGGCCTCGGTCAGATACCGGCGACCGAGCACGGCACCGAGGTCGCCGTCATCGGCGGCGGCCTGTCGGGCATCATCTCCGCCTACGAGCTGATGAAGATGGGCCTCAAGCCCGTCGTGTACGAGGCCGACCAGATCGGCGGCCGGCTGCGCACCGTCGGCTTCGAGGGCGCGGGCACCGAGAACCTGACCGCGGAGATGGGCGCCATGCGCTTCCCGCCGTCCTCCACCGCCCTCCAGCACTACATCGACCTGGTGGGCCTGGTCACCGAGCCGTTCCCGAACCCGCTCGCCGAGTCCACCCCCTCCACGGTCGTGGACCTCAAGGGCGAGACCCACTACGCCGAGACCATCGCCGACCTCCCGCAGATCTACCGCGACGTGTCCGCCGCGTGGAACGCCTGCCTGGACGAGGGCGCCGACTTCTCCGACATGAACACCGCGATGCGCGAGCGGGACGTCCCGCGCATCCGCGAGATCTGGGCGAAGCTGGTCGAGAAGCTGGACGACGAGACCTTCTACGGCTTCCTCTGCAAGTCCGAGGCCTTCCAGTCCTTCCGCAAGCGCGAGATCTTCGGCCAGGTCGGCTTCGGCACCGGCGGCTGGGACACCGACTTCCCGAACTCCATCCTGGAGATCCTGCGCGTCGTCTACACCGAGGCGGACGACCACCACCGCGGCATCGTCGGCGGCTCGCAGCAGCTGCCGCTGCGCCTGTGGGAGCGCGAGCCCGAGAAGATCCTGCACTGGGCCCAGGGCACCTCGCTGTCGTCCCTGCACGGCGGCGCCCCGCGTCCGGCGGTCACCCGGCTGCACCGCACGGCGGGCAACCGCATCACCGTCACCGACGCCGACGGCGACATCCGCACGTACCGCGCCGCGATCTTCACGGCACAGTCGTGGATGCTGCTCTCCAAGATCGCCTGCGACGACACGCTGTTCCCGATCGACCACTGGACGGCGATCGAGCGCACCCACTACATGGAGTCCTCGAAGCTCTTCATCCCGGTGGACCGGCCGTTCTGGCTGGACAAGGACGAGGAGACGGGCCGCGACGTCATGTCGATGACCCTCACCGACCGGATGACCCGCGGCACCTACCTGCTGGACAACGGCCCGGACCAGCCCGCCGTCATCTGCCTCTCGTACACCTGGTGCGACGACAGCCTCAAGTGGCTGCCGCTGTCCGCGAACGAGCGGATGGAGGTCATGCTGAAGTCCCTCGGCGAGATCTACCCCAAGGTCGACATCCGCCGGCACATCATCGGCAACCCGGTGACCGTCTCCTGGGAGAACGAGCCCTACTTCATGGGGGCGTTCAAGGCGAACCTGCCGGGCCACTACCGCTACCAGCGCCGCCTGTTCACCCACTTCATGCAGGACCGCCTGCCCGAGGACAAGCGCGGCATCTTCCTCGCGGGCGACGACATCTCCTGGACGGCCGGCTGGGCCGAGGGCGCCGTCCAGACCGCCCTGAACGCGGTCTGGGGCGTCATGCACCACCTCGGCGGCACGACCGATCCGACCAACCCGGGCCCGGGCGACGTCTACGACGACATCGCACCGGTCGAGCTCCCGGAGGACTGACCCCTCCCGGACCCCCGTGACCACGGGCCGCCCCCGCGCACGAACGCGGCGGCGGCCCGTCCTCATGCCACGCGCGTACGGGGCTTCAGCGGCGAGGGCGTCAGCAGGCAGCGGCCGATCAGGCCCACGCTCGCGTCGAGGGAGTCGGTGAACTCCTCGGCCAGGTCGGGGGAGCGGCGCAGGGTCCACAGCAGGCGGGCCGCGGCCCAGGCGCCGGAGCGGGCGCGCTCCAGGCTCCAGCTGCCGAGCAGGTGCGTCAGCGGATCGGCGACCTCCAGCAGGTCCGGGCCCGGCATCAGGTCCTCGCGGATGCGTTCCTCCAGGGAGACCAGCGTCTCCCCGACCCGGTGGAAGTCGGCTTCGAGGGCCGCGGGCGGGCAGTCCAGGGCGTGGCAGGAGGAGACGACCGCCAGGGCCAGGTCGTGCCCGATGTGGGCGTTGATCCCGGCCAGCGCGTGCTGGAGCGGGCGCACCCCCGGGTGGCGGCGGTACTGGAGCAGCGGGCGCCAGCAGGCCGGGGCCCGGCCCTCGGCCTCCACCGCCCGCAGATACCGCTCCGCGAACCGCACGCTCAGCGTCTCGGCCCGGCGGGGCGCCGGGAAGCCGCCGTGGCCGATCCGGTGGTGCAGGGCCTGCGTCACCGTCAGGTAGACCCGGTTGAAGACGGCCACGCCGTCCTGCGCGGGGAGCCGCTCGTCGAGGGCGCGCATCCGCGCGAGTACCGCTTCCATGCGGGCAGCCTGGCAGCCGGGAGGGCCCGGGCGCGGAACTTGGCCGTACGCTTCGCCGGTTCGGGCGAAGCGGCCGTCAACGCGGCGTGTCCCCCGCGTGGTCCGGCCCGGCGTCGCCCCGCTCCTTGTCCCCCGCGTCGCCCGGCTCGTCGTACGCCGAGGTGCCCGCGTCGAGGAGGGGTTCCTGCCGCTTGAGGTGGGGCGGGGCGAAGTAGCGCAGCGCGTGGTAGCCGGTGATGACCACGATCGTGCCCAGCGCGATGCCGCCCAGCTCGAAGCTGTCGCTGAAGCGCAGCTTCACCCCGCCGACGCCGATGATGATGCCCGCCGCGGCCGGCACCAGGTTCAGCGGGTTGCGCAGGTCCACCCCGCCGTTGATCCAGATCTGGGCGCCGAGCAGGCCGATCATGCCGTAGAGGATCACGGTGATGCCGCCGAGCACCCCGCCCGGGATCGCCGCGACGACCGCGCCGAACTTGGGGCACAGGCCGAACAGCAGCGCGAAGCCCGCCGCCGCCCAGTAGGCCGCCGTGGAGTAGACGCGGGTGGCCGCCATGACGCCGATGTTCTCGGAGTACGTGGTGTTGGGCGGCCCGCCCACCGCCGTGGACAGCATGGACGCGGCGCCGTCGGCGGCGATGGCGGTGCCGAGCTTGTCGTCGAGCGGGTCGCCGGTCATCTCGCCGACGGCCTTGATGTGCCCGGCGTTCTCCGCGATCAGCGCGATGACGACCGGCAGCGCGATCAGGATCGCCGACCACTCGAACTGCGGGGCGTGGAAGGACGGGAGCCCGACCCAGTCGGCCTTGGCGACGCCGGAGAGGTCGAGCCGCCAGTGGTCCACCGCCTCCGGGCCGCCCGCCGTCGAGTGGATCTTCCCGAAGACCAGATCGGAGACCCAGGAGAGCCCGTACCCGAAGAGCAGGCCAAGGAAGATCGCGATGCGCGACCAGAACCCGCGCAGGCAGACCACGGCCAGCCCGGTGAACAGCATGGTCGCCAGCGCCGTCCACTGGTCCTGCGGCCAGTACGTGGAGGCCGTCACCGGCGCCAGGTTGAAGCCGATCAGCATCACGACGGCGCCCGTCACCACCGGCGGCATGGCCGCGTGGATGATCCGCGCCCCGAACCGCTGGACGGCCAGCCCGGCGAGGAACAGCGCCCCGCCGACCACGAACACGGCGCCCGTGACGACCGCGCTGTTCCCGCCGCCGGCCCGGATCGCCGCGGCGACCCCGACGAAGGAGAGCGAGCAGCCGAGGTACGAGGGCACCCGGCCGCGGGTGGCGAGCAGGAAGATGACGGTCGCGATGCCCGACATCATGATCGCCAGGTTGGGGTCCAGGCCCATGAGGACCGGGGCGACGAAACTCGCCCCGAACATCGCGACGACGTGCTGGGCGCCGAGCCCGGCGGTGCGCGGCCACGACAGCCGCTCGTCCGGCCGCACCACCGCGCCGGGGGCGGGGGTCCGCCCATCTCCGTGCAGGGTCCAGCGCACGCCGAAGCCCATGTCCCACCACTTCCGTTCGGTTCGTCAAGCATCGCGGCCGGACCCGCCCGAGGCGTGACGACCAGCCGATATATTACGGCCGGATTGGGGCAGGTTCGTCCTGGTTGGGCAGGGCGACGGCTCCCGGCACCGGCTTGCCCCGCAGTACGGCCGCCCCCGCGATCAGGGCGAACGCGAGCAGCGTGACCAGACCGAAGGACACCACGAGCGAGGTGGCGTCCGCCACCGCGCCGATCGCGGACGGGGCGATCAGTCCCGATGTGTACGTGATCGTCGCGACCCCGGCTATGGCCTGCGCCGGAGCCGGACCGCTGCGCGCCGCCGCCGCGAAGGCCAGCGGCACCACCACCGCGATGCCGAGCCCGATCAGCCCGAAGCCGCCCAGGGCCGCCGCCGGATGGCGGACCGTGATCACCAGCAGGCCGCCCGCGGTGGCCAGTGCCCCGCCCGCCCGGACCGTGCGCACCGGCCCGAAGCGGTCCACCACCCGGTCCCCGGCCAGCCGGGCCACGGTCATGGTCAGCGCGAACGCGGTGGTCGAGGCGGCGGCCAGCCCCGCGTCGGTGTGCAGCACGTCCCGCAGGTACACCGCCGACCAGTCCATGCTGGCGCCCTCCGCGAAGACCGCGCAGAAGCCGAGGAGTCCGATCAGCAGGGCCGGCCTCGGCGGCAGCGCGAAGTGCGGCGGCGCCTTCGCCCCGGCGTCCCCGCGCAGGTCCAGCACACCCCGTACGGCGACCAGCCCGGCCCCGGTCAGGACGAGCGCGGCGATCAGGTGGTGCGGGCGGGCGTCCGCCCCCGCGTGCGCCGCGACCGTCCCGGCCGCCGAGCCCAGCAGGGCGCCCGCGCTCCACATGCCGTGCAGCGAGGACATGATGGAGCGGCCGAGCCGGTTCTCGGTCTCCACGCCGAGGGCGTTCATCGCCACGTCCGCCATGCCCGCGGTGGCTCCGTAGACGAACAGGGCGCAGCACAGGACGGCCAGGTTCGGGGCCACGCTCGGCAGGATCAGCGACAGGGTCCACAGGCACAGCAGGCCGCGCAGGGCGTTGCGGGCGCCGAAGCGGTGGTTGATCCGCCCGGCCAGCGGCATCGCGAGGGCCGCGCCGAGCGCGGGGAAGGCCAGGGCCAGGCCGAGGGCGCCGGCGCTGAGCCCGGCGTGCTCCTGGATCCAGGGGATACGGGTGGCGAAGGAGCCGGTGACCGCGCCGTGGGCGCAGAAGACGGCGGCGATGGCGAAGCGGGCGCGGCGCAGGCGCGCCGGGCTGGGGCCGGGTTCCCCGGTCGAGGGCCGTGTCATGGCCGTAAACTATCAGGGACCCTGCCTGATAGTTAATGGCCTTCGCCTCCCTAAGATGGGCGCCGTGACCGCCGTGATCCCCGCCAAGGTGCCGAGCCCCGCCGCCCCCGCCGCCGTCGTGCCCTCCCCGGCGTCGCCGAGTACGGCCCGGGCCCTCAACGACCGTCTCGCCCTGCGGCTCCTCCAGGCGGAGGGGCCGCTGACGGCGAGCCGGCTCAAGCAGCTGACCGGCCTCTCCCGCCCCTCCGTCGCCGACCTCGTCGAACGGCTCGCCGCGGCCGGGCTGATCGAGGTCGTAGGCGAGTCCGGCGCCCAGCGGCGCGGCCCGAACGCCCGCCTCTACGGGATCGTGGCCCGCCGGGCCCACCTCGCCGCCCTGGACGTACGGACCGACAGCGCCACCGCCGTCGTCACCGACCTGCTGGGCCGCCCGCTGGCCACCGCCGCCCTGCCCGTGGACGCCGTCGACGAGGCCGTGGACCGGCTGGAGGCCCTCACCCGCGAGGCCGGCGCCGGGGAACTGCACACCGTGGTCGTCGGGGCGCCCGGGCTGGTGGCCCCCGGCAGCGGCGAACTGTCCGGCACGGCGGGGCTGCCCGCCTGGCACCGGGACCTGGTGGCCGCCCTCCAGCGGCGGCTGCCCGCGACCGTGGTGGTGGAGAACGAGACCAACCTGGCGGCCCTGGCCGAGCAGCGCGTGGGCGCCGCCCGGGACGTGGACTCCTTCGTGCTGCTGTGGCTCGGCGCGGGGGTGGGCGCCGCCGTGGTGCTGGACGGACGGCTGCGCCGGGGGGCCTCCGGCGGGGCGGGGGAGATCGGCTTCCTCCCGGTGCCGGGGACGGCGGGGCTGCCCTCCGCCACCGACTGCGGCGGCGGCTTCCACGCGCTGGCGGGGCGGGACGCCGTGAGCGCCCTCGCCCTGGCGCACGGGTTCCGGGGGCCGGTGGAGGAGGCCGTCGCCGGCGCGGCCGCGGAGGCCTTCCTGGACGCCCTCGCGGAGCGGCTCGCGCTCGGGGCGGCGGCCGTCGCGGCGGTCCTCGACCCCGGCCGCGTGGTCCTCGGCGGCGAACTCGGCCACGCCGGCGGCCCCGCCCTCGCCGCCCGCGTCGAGCGCCGCCTCGCCACCCTCGCCCCCGCCCCGACCGAGGTCCGGGCCACCGCCCTGGGCGGCCCGGCGGTACTGGAGGGCGCCCGCCTGGCCGCCCGCGAAGCGGCCCAGTCGGTCCTCTTCGGCCCCTGACGGGCCGGGCCTTGGCGGGCCGGGCCTTGGCGGGCCGGGCCCTTGGCGGGTCGGGCCCTTGGCGGGTCGGGCCCTTGGCGGGTCGGGCCCTTGGCGGGCCGGGCCCCTGACGGGCCGGGCCCGCCAAGGGCCGGGCCCCTGACGGGCGGCGGCCCGGCCGGAGCCGGTACCGAACCGGTTGCGTCCGGCCCGGTCGCGCCGGGTCCGGTTGGCCCGGCCCCGCCCCCCCACCCCGCGCTCAGCCGCGGGCCGGGGGCCGCCGTTCCAGGTACTCCGCGAAGGTGCCCCGGCCCACGGCGTGGGTCTCGGCCAGGATGCCGCCGCGGCGGAAGGCGGCGTACGTCCTGCCCGCCAGCGGGATCCCCGCCACCCGCCGCCGGCTCCCCGTCGCCGCCAGGTACGCCCGGGCCCAGTCCGTCAGGGCGCGTACCTCGGGGCCGCCCATGTCCGGGACGCGCCCCGCGGGCTCCCGCTCCGCGAGCTCCGCCAGCCGGTCCGCGACCTCCTCGACGGCGATCGGCTGCACCCGTACCCCCCGGGGCAGCAGCGCCACCGGCAGCTTCGCGGCCGCCGCGGCCAGCTGCGCCACCAGGTCGTGGAACTGCGTGGTCCGCAGGATGGTGACGCCCAGCCCCGACTCCTCCAGCAGGTGCTCCACCGCCAGCTTGGTCCGGTAGTAGGGGAAGGGGACCACGTCCACCCCGACGATCGAGATGTACACGAGGTGGGTGACGGTCCCGGCCCGGCGGGCCGCCTCGATCAGGTGCCGGGCGGCCGCCTCGTCGCCCCCGCGCGGGCTGCTCGCGCAGTGCACGACCACCCGCGCGCCCGCCATGGCCGCGTCCAGTCCGGTGCCGTCGCGCAGGTCGACCGGGTAGTGCTCCGCGTGCCGGCTCAGCACCCGGACCTCGTGGTCCCGCTCGCGCAGCCGGGTGGCGACGAGGGCGCCGAGATTGCCGGTGCCGCCGGTGACGAGGATCGTGCTCATGATGCGTGGGTCCTTCCCTCGGGAGTGCTCTCCCCCAGGGGACAGACGGGCCCGCCCGAATGTGACACCCCGCGCCGGGGGACTTCCGGACGGGCCCCGGACGTGCGAGGACCCGGTGGCCGCCGGGCCACCGGGTCCTCACGTCAACAACCGGGGAAGGGCGCCGGTGTCAGCAGGCTCCCTGGTCCTTCCAGACGCCCCAGTCACCGGTGGTGCCGGGCTCCTCGTTCTGCGTCCACCACTGGGCCTTCCAGGTGTGGCCCTTGTGGGAGACGAGGGTCCCGCTGTTGTAGACCGTGCCCGCCACGTACGCCGGAGCGGTGCACGTACCGCCCGGAGGCGTGGTCGGGGGAGTGGTCGGCGGGGTCGTCGGCGGCGTGGTGGGCGGCGTCGTCGGCGGGGTGGTCGGGGGCGTGGTGGTGCCCGGCTCCGTCAGCGTCGTGCCGCGCGCCAGGTCCCCGGCGAGGGCGTAGGTGGTGCCGGAGATGTTCACCGTCCAGTTGGAGGGCGTGGACACCGGCAGGTAGTAGTTGAACGCCAGGTCCACCGAGGCGCCCGGGGCCAGCGTCTGCCAGGCCGGGAGCTTCAGGGAGACCCGCTGGAAGTCGCCCTTCAGACCGCCGACGTTGCTGCCGCTGTGCCCGGTGCTGATCACCTTCGTGCCGAAGCCGGACTGGTCCGAGGCGTTCGCCGGGGCCGAGGTCCCGTAGTCGAACTGGAACTCCGTACCGCCGGGCAGGGTGGTCTTCGTGTTGTTGGTGATCTTCAGCTTCGGGGTGATCGGGTAGTTGGAGTCGCCGAGCTTGAAGTCGGTGAACTCCGTCTTGATGTCGACGGCCCGCGCGGGCAGCGCCGTACCCGCCTTCTTCGCGCCGTACGGGGAGGCGGCCTTGAACTTGTCGTACATCAGGGAGGTGAGCGTGTCGCCCATCTCGTACTGGCCCTTGGCCGCGTTGTACGCGTAGTCGCCCGCGAGCTCCCACACCATCGTGCCGCCGATGCCCTTGCCGACCACGTAGTCGGCCTTGGCGGCGACGGACTGCTCGTCCTCCGTCGAGAGGAAAACCTTCTTCTGCGCGTTCCACAGCCACGGCGCCACCAGCGTGGAGTCGTACTTGCGGGCGTAGGTGCCGGTCAGCGTGGTGTTCGCGGGGAGGCCGTACTTCGTGACGTAGTCGCCTACGACGCCCTTCTCCAGGTTCTTCGCGTGCCACATCGGGTTGGAGCCGGCCGGGGACTCGACGCCGTTGGTGTCCAGGTCGTGCCAGAGGTTGTCGATGCCGACCGCGCCGTCACCGCACTTGGTCAGCCCCGCGCCCGCCGGGCAGGTGGTCGCCGGGGCCCTGCCCCACAGGCCGTCCGTGCCGCCCTGCACGTTCTTGAAGCCGCGGGTGTAGTACGGCAGGCCGATGTTGATCCGGCCCGCCGGCATCGAACCGCGGAAGTAGTGGTAGGCCCAGTCGGCGTTCAGATAGCCGGTGCCGCCGTACTGGGAGGTGGAGTAGACGCTCGCGGCGGCCAGTTCGCCGTCCTTGCCGTCGTCGAAGAGCGAGGCGTTGGGGCCGACGTACTCGTTCCAGGCGCCGTGCAGGTCGTAGGACATGACGTTGACGTAGTCCAGGTACTGCTGCATCTGGAACGTCTCCATGCCGCGCAGCAGGTAGCCGGAGGAGGGGGCGGCGACGGAGAGCAGGTAGTGCCTGCCGTCGGCGGCGCCCGCGCGGTCGAGCTTCTCGCGCAGTGACTTCATGAGGGCGGCGTAGCCCTTGACGAGGCCGGCCCGGCGGGCGTTGGACAGCTGCCAGTCCAGCGGGTTGCCCGCGTCCTTCATGGTGGTCGGGTACTCGTAGTCGATGTCGACGCCGTTGAAGCCGTACGTGCGGATGAACTGCACGGAGGAGTCGGCGAAGGTGTCGATGCCGGCCTGGTTGACGGAGCCGTCGGCGTTGGTGGCCATCGAGTAGAAGCCGCCCGAGGCGACGCGGTTGCCGTCGTCGCCGAAGTAGCCGCCGGTCTCGGCCCAGCCGCCGACCGAGATGAGCGTCTTGACGTTCGGGTACTGCTTCTTGAATTTGTTCAGCAGGTTGAAGTGGCCCTTGTACGGGAGGGCCGGGTCCATCTCGGCGCCGGCGAGGCCGGGCCAGGTCATCCCGGTGGCGGCGTTGTTCGCGTTGTCCGCGCCGACCGAGATCTTGTTGTCGGCCCCGACGTGGGCGAAGGCGTAGTTCAGGTGGGTGACCTTCGACCAGGGCACGTTGTTGGCGAGGTAGGCGGGCGTGCCGTCCTTGCCGGTGCGCCAGCCGGTGAAGTAGCCGATGACGCGGCGCTGGTGGTCCGCGCCCATCTTCTCGCGGCCTTCGGAGTCGTAGACCGAGCAGTACGGGACGTCCGCGCCGGCGGTCTTGTACAGACCGTCGGGGCGGCAGCTCTCGTTGTCGGCGGCGTGGGACACGCCGGCCGAGAGGCCGCCGACCAGCAGTCCGGCGATCGCGGCGCCGGATGCCAGGAGCATCGCTCTCGTACGAGTGGGGGACGGCATGGTGCCTCCTGGGGAGGGGAGGTAGGCGGGACACGACGTGCGGTGACGGGCAGGAGCGTGGCGCTGGTCGGTCCGCGACGTGCGCACGTCGGCGGGCCGGGATCCCCGGGGAAGATGAAGGGAACGTTAAGAGGACTAGACCAAACCGTCAATAGGTCTGGACCAAAGCCGCGCAGGGTGCGCGAGCACCCCTCGAATACGGCTGGTTTGTGACCCAGGCCACAGCACGTCACCCGCATGGCCGTCGGGGCCCCGTGGCACACTGGCCGTAGTACCAGTAGCAGCAGCGCACTCCGGGGTCGGTGTAATTCCGAACCGGCGGTATAGTCCGCGACCCGTCCGCATCCAGCGGCCGGTTGACCAGGTGAAATTCCTGGACCGACGGTGAAAGTCCGGATGGGAGGCAGTGCGCGGCGGGCCAGTCACCGGTACGCCGCCGTCGGCGGTCCATCGGCGTATCCAGCGGATACGTGTCGGACGGACCGTTCTTTCCGGCTCAGGCGTCCCCGCGTGTGCTACCCGCTTCATCTGTCGTATCCCGACAGGCCCCGGAGTCCGTGCCCGATGAGGCAGGAGGACCCGGTGGCGACACACGCCGAAGTGAACGCGGAGCCCGGCACCGATGTGCGGGCCATGCGGCGAGCCGTCGAGCTCGCGGCGCGCGGACTCGGCTCCACCAGTCCCAACCCGGTCGTCGGGTGCGTGATCACCGATGCCTCCGGCGCCGTCGTCGGCGAAGGCTGGCACGAGCGGGCCGGCGGCCCCCACGCCGAGGTCCACGCCCTGCGGCAGGCCGGCGAGGCGGCCCGCGGTGGCACCGCGTACGTCACCCTCGAACCCTGCAACCACACCGGCCGCACCGGCCCCTGCGCCCAGGCCCTCGTCGAGGCCGGCGTCAGCCGCGTGCTCTACGCCGTCTCCGACCCGAACCCGCAGGCCAGCGGCGGTGGCGCCACGCTGCGCGCCGCCGGGATCAGCGCCGAGGGCGGCCTCCTCGCCGCCGAGGCCGAGGCGGGCAACGCCGCCTGGCTGACCTCCGTACGGCTCGGCCGCCCCCACGTCACCTGGAAGTACGCCGCCACCCTCGACGGCCGCAGCGCCGCCGCCGACGGCAGCAGCCGCTGGATCACGTCCGCCGAGTCCCGCGCCGACGTCCACCGGCTGCGCGCCGCCTGCGACGCGGTCCTCGTCGGCGGCGGAACCCTGCGCGCGGACGACCCGCACCTCGCCGTCCGCGGGATCGAGGGCGCCACCCAGCCCCTGCGCATCGCCCTCGACACCCGGGCGGGCGTGCAGCCGACCGCCCGCATCCTCGACGGCGCCGCGCCCACCCTGCTCGTCGTGGGCGAGGACGCCGACACGGGCCACCTGCCCGAGCACGTCGAGCTGCTCCGCCTGCCCCTGCACGACGGCCGCGTCGCCATCGGCGACCTGCTCGCCCGGCTCCACGCCCGCGGCCTGCGCTCCCTCCTCCTCGAAGGCGGCCCCACCCTCGCGGGCGCCTTCCTGCGGGCCGGAGCCGTCGACCGGGTCGTCGGCTACCTCGCCCCCGCCCTCCTCGGCGCGGGCCCCGCCGCCCTCGCCGACGCCGGCGTCCTCAGCGTCTCCGAGGCGCTGCGCCTCGACATCACCGAGGCCGTCCGCATCGGCCCCGACCTGCGCATCACCGCCGTCCCCACCGTCCACACGCCCCTCAAGGAGCACTGAGTGTTCACCGGAATCGTCGAAGAACTGGGCGAGGTCACCGCCGTCGAACGGCTCGCGGACGCCTCCCGCTTCCGCCTGCGCGGCCCGGTCGTGACCGAGGGCGCCAAGCACGGCGACTCGATCGCGGTCAACGGCGTCTGCCTGACCGTGGTGGAGACCGCCGACGGCGAGTTCACCGCCGACGTGATGCGGGAGACCCTGAACCGCTCCAGCCTCGGCGCGCTCACCGCGGGCTCCCGCGTCAACCTGGAGCGCCCCATGGCCCTCGGCGGACGCCTCGGCGGCCACCTCGTCCAGGGCCACGTCGACGGCACCGGCGCGATCCTCTCCCGGACGCCCTCCGAGCACTGGGAGATCGTCAAGATCGCGCTCCCGGAGAACCTCTCAAGGTACGTCGTAGAAAAAGGCTCTATCACTGTGGACGGTGTCAGCCTGACCGTGGTGGAGGCCGCCGCCGAGTACTTCAGCGTCAGCCTCATCCCCACCACCCTCGCGCTGACCACCCTGGGCGTCAAGCAGCCCGGAGACCTGGTCAACCTGGAGGTCGACGTCCTCGCGAAGTACGTCGAGCGCCTCCTCGCAGCCGGCGTGGACCCCCTGACCGCCACCCCGAACGACCCGAAGGAGACGAACCGGTGAGCGCTCTGACCTGGCTCAACTCCGAGGCGTTCAGCGCGTTCGGCCAGAAGATCATCTGGTCCGACGCGATAGGCAACACCATGGGGCTCGCCGCCCTCGCCCTCGGCTGGCGGCGCTCCATCTGGACCTGGCCGACCCAGTTCCTCTCCGGCGCCATCCTCTTCGTCGCCTTCGCCGCCGGGCACCTCTCCGGCAACGCCGGCAAGCAGGTCGTCGTCATGGTGGTCGCCCTGTGGGGCTGGACGATGTGGAGCCGCGGCAAGCGGCAGGCCCAGGACGCCTCCCTGGCCGTCCGCTTCGCCACCTGGCGCGAGCGCGGCCTGCTGCTGGGCGCCGCCGCCCTCGGCACCCTCGCCGTCACCGGGCTGTTCACCCTCTACCCGTGGATGTCCTGGAACCCGCTGCCCGACGCCTACATCTTCGTCGGCACCGTCGTCGCCATGTACGCCCAGGCCAAGGGCCTCGTCGAGTTCTGGTTCGCCTGGCTGCTCGTCGACGCGGTCGGCGTCCCGCTGGCCTTCACCAGCGGCTACGCCTTCTCCGCGTTCGTCTACGTGATCTACGGAGCCCTCGTGCTCTGGGGTGCCCACGACTGGTACCAGCGCTCGCGCACCAACCCCGCCCCGGCCCTCGAAGGAGCAACGGCATGACCCCCCTCAAGCCCGTGCCGGACGTCCCCGCCCCCGGCGCGCCGGAAACCTTCCGTCTCGACCCCGTCGAACAGGCCATCCGCGACATCGCCGCCGGCCGCCCCGTGGTCGTCGTCGACGACGAGGACCGCGAGAACGAGGGCGACCTCGTCATCGCCGCCGAGAAGGCCACCCCCGAGATCATCGCGTTCATGATGAGCGAGTGCCGCGGCCTGATCTGTGCCCCCATGGAGGGCCCGGAGCTGGAGCGCCTGGAACTCCCGCAGATGGTCCAGCACAACACCGAGTCGATGCGGACCGCCTTCACCGTCTCCGTCGACGCGAGCGCCGCCCACGGCGTGACCACCGGCATCTCCGCCGCCGACCGCGCCACCACCCTGCGCCTGCTGGCCAACGGCACGTCCGCCCCCGGGGACTTCGTCCGCCCCGGCCACGTCTTCCCGCTGCGCGCCAAGCCCGGCGGCGTCCTGGTCCGCAACGGCCACACCGAGGCCGCCGTCGACCTCGCCCGGCTCGCGGGCCTGCGCCCGGCCGGCGCCATCGTGGAGATCGCCGGCGAGGACGGCGTCATGCTGCGCCTGCCCGAGCTGATCCCCTTCGCCCGCAAGCACGGACTGACGATCATCTCCATCGAGGATCTGATCGCCTACCGCCGCTCCGCCGAGCCGACCGTCCGCCGCGAGGCCGAGGTCAGCCTGCCGACCGCCTTCGGCGAGTTCACCGCGTACGGGTTCCGCTCCACCGTCGACGGCGTCGAGCACGTCGCCCTCGTCCACGGCGAGGTCGGCGACGGCGAGGGCGTCCTGGCCCGGATGCACTCCGAATGCCTGACCGGCGACATCTTCCAGTCCCAGCGCTGCGACTGCGGCCCCCAGCTCCAGGCCGCCATGGCCCGGATCCAGGCCGAGGGGCGCGGTGTGATCGTCTACCTGCGCGGCCACGAGGGCCGGGGCATCGGGCTCCTGTCCAAGCTGCGCGCCTACGAACTCCAGGAGCGCGGCCGCGACACCCTGGACGCGAACCTGGAACTGGGCCTGCCCGCCGACGCCCGCGACTACGGGGCCGGCGCCCAGATCCTCGCCGACCTCGGCGTCCGCAGCGTCCGGCTGATGACCAACAACCCCGACAAGTCCGCCGCGCTCGTCCGCCACGGCATCGCCGTCAGCGGCCGCGAGCAGATGCCCATCGAGGCGGGCGAGCACAACCTGCGGTACCTGCGCACCAAGCGGGACCGGATGGGCCACGACCTGCCCTGGCTGGAGGGTGCCGTACCCACCTCCGCCTGCGGCAACCAGTAACCAATAACCAGTAACACGCAACACGCAACACGCAACCGAGAAGAACCGAGGAGCAGAGCTGTGAGCGGCAAGGGCGCACCCGTACTGAGCGTGAAGAACTGCGGCGACCTCCGGGTGGCCGTGATCGCGGCCCAGTGGCACGAGAAGGTCATGGACGGGCTGGTCGACGGCGCCCTGCGGGCCCTGCACGAGCTGGGCATCGACGAGCCCACCCTGCTGCGCGTCCCCGGCAGCTTCGAGCTGCCGGTCGTGGCGAAGGTACTCGCCGGTCGCGGTTACGATGCCATCGTCGCCCTCGGCGTGGTCATCCGCGGCGGCACCCCGCACTTCGACTACGTCTGCCAGGGCGTCACCCAAGGCCTGGTGCAGGTGTCGATCGACACCGGAGTCCCCGTCGGCTTCGGCGTACTGACCTGCGACAACGACGAGCAGGCGCTGGACCGCGCCGGGCTTGAAGGGTCGAACGAGGACAAGGGGCACGAAGCGGTCACCGCCGCCGTCTCCACCGCCATGACCCTGCGGACCGTCAGCGAACCCTGGCGCTGAGCGGCGGCGCGGGACCCCTTATTCTGGGGACCATCATGGCGAACGAACCCTCCAAGAGTTTCGAAGAGCTCTTCACCGAGCTCCAGCTCAAGGCCGCCAACGGCGACCCCAGCACCTCGCGCACCGCCGAGCTCGTCGGCAAGGGCGTCCATGCCATCGGCAAGAAGATCGTCGAGGAGGCCGCCGAGGTCTGGATGGCCGCCGAGTACGAGGGCAAGGAAGCCGCCGCCGAGGAGATCTCCCAGCTGCTGTACCACGTTCAGGTGATGATGGTGGCGCGCGGGATCTCCCTCGACGACGTCTACGCGCACCTCTAGGCCGCAGCCCTCCCCGGCGGACCCCGCGCCCGCTCCCGCACCCCCTTTCGCACCTACGCACCAAAGGAAGCCCCATGCTGCGCATCGCCGTCCCCAACAAGGGTTCACTCTCCGGACCGGCGTCGGCGATGCTCCATGAGGCCGGCTACCGCCAGCGCAAGGAGTCCAAGGAACTCGTCACGGTCGACCCCGACAACGAGGTCGAGTTCTTCTACCTCCGCCCGAAGGACATCGCGATCTACGTCGCCTCGGGCAAGCTCGACATCGGCATCACCGGCCGTGACCTGCTGCTGGACTCCGGGGCCAACGCCGAGGAGATCCTGCCGCTGAACTTCGGCCGGTCCACCTTCCGCTACGCCACCAAGCCCGGCACCGCGAAGGGCCCCGAGGACTTCCAGGGCATGACGATCGCCACCTCCTACGAGGGCATCGTCGCCAAGCACCTCGCCGACCAGGGCATCGACGCCTCCGTCGTCCACCTGGACGGCGCCGTCGAGACCGCCATCGAGCTCGGCGTCGCGCAGATCATCGCCGACGTCGTGGAGACCGGCACCAGCCTGCGCAACGCCGGCCTGGAGGTCATCGGCGAGCCGATCCTCCAGTCCGAGGCGACCGTCATCCGCCGCACCGGCGCCGGCGTCGAGGAGCCGAAGGTCGCGCAGTTCCTGCGCCGCCTCCAGGGCGTCCTCGTGGCCCGCAGCTACGTGATGATGGACTACGACTGCCGCGCCGAGCACCTGGAGCGCGCGGTCGCCCTCACCCCGGGCCTGGAGTCGCCGACGATCTCCCCGCTCCACAACGAGGGCTGGGTCGCGGTCCGCGCCATGGTCCCCGCCAAGGAAGCGCAGCGGATCATGGACGACCTGTACGAGCTCGGCGCCCGCGCGATCCTCACCACCTCGATCCACGCCTGCCGTCTCTGACCCGCAGACCCGTCGACCCGTACATCCGTCACCCGTACGCGGTCCCCGGCCCCGTACGCCCCCTCCAGAAGGCACCTCCAGCACCATGAGCGAGTCCGCCGCCCCCGCCGCCCCGCCCGCCCTGCCGGTCACCTTCCGGCCGACCCGCACCCGGGCGGTGCTGCTGGGCGTCGGGCTCGTCATGTTCGCCACCATCACCGCGATCGCGCTGCTGCTGGAGAACCTCGGCCCCGGCGAGCGCCTCAGCTTCATCGTCACGGCGGCGCTGATGGCCTCCGTCCTCGTCCTGCTCAGCCGCCCCAAGGTGGTCGCGGACGAGAGCGGGGTCACCGTGGTCAACCTGACCACCACCCGCCGCCTGGAATGGGCGCAGATCCTGCGCGTGAACCTCCGCCCCGGCGACCCGTGGGTCTTCCTCGACCTCAGCGACGGCACCAGCCTGCCCGTCCTCGGCATCCAGCCCGGCATCGCCCGCGCCCAGGCGATCGGCGACGCCCGCGCGCTGCGCGCCCTCGCCGAGACCAGGGGATCCGGCGGAGCCGGCCACTGACCCGCCGGTCTCGTCGCTGCGTCCCATTGCGGCGGCGATCTCAATGACTACCCTGGTGGCGGGGCGCGAGCGCGCGCCCTCCCACGCGCCCCGGGACCCCGAGGCCCGCGGGCACCCATCGACCAGAGGAGTGACTCCCTCCAGCAATGGACGGATCGTCCGGTAGTACACGCGCCGCCCTCCCCGCGGAGGCGGCGGCATGACCATCCCGCTACTCCTGCTCCTGGCGGCCTTCGCCCTGATCCTCGCCAACGGTTTCTTCGTGGCGGCCGAATTCGGCCTCGTCACGGTGGAGAGACCCGAGGCCGAACGCGCCGCCGCCGAGGGCGACCGCCGTGCCCGCACGGTCGTCGACGCCCTGCGGGAGCTGTCCTTCCAGCTCTCCGGCACCCAGCTCGGCATCACCCTCACCTCGCTCGTCGTCGGCATGCTCGCCGAACCGGCCCTCGCCGCACTCCTGTCGGGGCCCCTCGCCGCGACCGGCCTGCCCCGCGGGGTCGTCCCCGGCGCCGCCGTCCTCATCGGCATGCTGCTCGCCTCCGCCGTCCAGATGGTCGTCGGCGAGCTCGTCCCGAAGAACTGGGCGGTCTCCAGGCCGCTCCAGGTGGCCAGGATCGTGGCCGGCCCGCAAACGGTCTTCTCCCGGGCCTTCCGGCCCGTCATCGCCGCCCTCAACGCCGTCGCGAACCGTCTCGTACGGGCACTCGGCGTCGAGCCGGCCGAGGAGATGGCCTCCGCCCGAACCCCCGGCGAACTGGTCTCCCTGGTCCGCCATTCGGCCCAGGCCGGCGCCCTCGAACAGGACACCGCCGACCTCTTCGTACGGACCCTGTCGCTGGGCGAGCTCACCGCCCAGCACGTCATGACCCCCCGCGTGAAGGTCAGCGCCCTCCAGCACACGGCCACCGCGGCCGACGTGCTGAACCTGACCCGCGCCACCGGTCTGTCCCGCTTCCCCGTCTACCGCGACCGCATCGACGAGGTCACCGGCGTGGTCCACCTCAAGGACGCCCTCGCCGTGCCCGAGCCCGAGCGCGCCCGCACCACCGTCGCCCGGATCTGCGTCGCCCCGCTGCTGGTGCCCGGCTCCCTGCCGGTGCAGCCCCTGCTGGAACGGCTGCGCAGCGAACAGCCCATGGCCGTGGTCGTCGACGAGTACGGCGGCACGGCCGGAGTGGTCACCCTGGAGGACATCGTGGAGGAACTCGTCGGCGAGGTCCGCGACGAGCACGACCTCGCCGAAGACGCCGGCCCGGAACTGGCCGCCGTGCCCACCGAGGACGGCCGCCCCTCCTGGGAGGCCGACGGCAGCTGCCGCGTCCACACCCTGCGCCGCATAGGCCTGGAGGTGCCCGAGGGCCCCTACGAGACCGTCGCCGGTCTCGTCGCCGACCTGCTGGGCCGGATCCCCGCCCCCGGGGACCGCGCCGAGCTGCCCGGCTGGAAGCTGTCCGTCCGCCAGGTCGGCCGCTACCGCGCCGAACGCGTCCGGCTGGTGCCCACCACCCCGCTCGGCGCCGTCCCGGCCCCGGCCGCACTCGCCCAGGCGGGCCGCCGGTGAACGCCCTCCAGCTGTTCTTCGCGCTGCTCCTCGTCCTGGCCAACGGCTTCTTCGTCGGCGCCGAGTTCGCGCTCGTCTCCGTACGCCGCAGCCAGATCGAACCCCTCGCCACCGCCGGCTCCAAGCGGGCCCGCCAGGTGCTGTACGGGCTGGAGAACCTGCCGCGCATGATGGCGGCCGCCCAGTTCGGCATCACCCTGTGCTCGCTCACCCTCGGCGCGGTCGCCGAGCCCACCGTGGCCCGGCTGCTGGAGCCCCTCTTCGAGGCCGCCCGCCTGCCGGAGGGCCTGGTGCACCCCCTCGGGTACGCCTTCGCCCTGGCCGCCGTGGTGTTCCTGCACCTGGTGATCGGCGAGATGGTCCCGAAGAACCTCGCCATGGCGGCCCCCGAGCGGACCGCCCTGTGGTTCAGCCCCGGCCTGGTCGCCTTCGCCCGCGTGTGCGGGCCGGTGACCAGCGCGCTGGGCGCCTGCGCCGTGCTCGTCCTCAGGCTCTTCAAGGTCGAGCCCAAGGACGAGGTGGAGGCCGTCTACACCAGTGCCCAGCTCGGCCGTCTCCTCAAGGACTCCCGGCAGGCCGGACTGCTCGAACCCGTCGAGCAGGAACGCCTGGAGGACGCCCTCGAACTGGGCAGCCGCCCGGTCACCGACGTCCTGCTGCCCCGCGAGCGGCTCGTGACCGTCGGCCCGGCCGTCACCCCGCGCCAGATCGAACAGCTGACGGTGCGCACCGGCTACTCCCGCTTCCCCGTCCGCTCCGACACCGGCGCCTTCATGGGCTACCTCCACGTCAAGGACGTCCTGGACCTGGAGGAGCGGGAGCGGGCCGTCCCGCAGCGGGTGTGGCGCAGGATGACCACCCTGAGCTCCACGCTCCCGCTGGACGACGCCCTCAGCGTCATGCGCCGGGACGCCACCCACCTGGCCCAGGTCGCCGACCCGGCCGGGAAGGTGCTCGGCCTGGTGGCGCTGGAGGACGTCCTGGAAATGCTCGTCGGCGAGGTCCGCGACCCGGCCCACCGCGCGTACGCCCGCAGCGCCTGACGGGCCGCGACGGCCCGGGCCCCCGCTACAGCGGCGGGGGCTCGGGCCGTCCCGGGTCGCTGGGGCCGCGCCCCGACAGGACCTCCCCGTACGCCTGCATCAGGTCGGCCAGCCGCAGCGTCGCCAGGTCGTCCCGCGTGGGCTCCCCGGCGAACCCGGCCAGCCTGAGGTCCCGGTACGCGCAGCTCTTCTCGTACAGGGTGCGCAGGAAGCGGCCGTTGCCGAGCTCGTCGATCCAGCCCTGCTCCACCACGTGCCCGCTGATGCTGCGCAGCTCCTCCAGGGCCTCCTCGTCCCACCGGTCGCCGTTCGCCCCGGCCAGCACCCCGCCGATCGCGGTCAGTTCGGGTGGCCGGTAGCTCGGGAAGTCCACCCGGGTGGTGAACCGCGAGGACAGCCCCGGGTTGGCGGCCAGCAGCCGGTCCATGCCCGCCGGGTAGCCCGCCAGGATCACCACCAGGTGGTCCCGGTTGTCCTCGGCGCGCTTGAGCAGCACCTGGAGCGCCTCGTCGCCGTACGCGTCGCCCTTGCTGTAACCGGAGTTGGACAGGCTGTACGCCTCGTCCACGAAGAGCACCCCGCCGATCGCCGAGTCGATCAGCTCGTTCGCCTTGACGGCGGTCTGCCCCAGGAACTCGCCCACCAGGTCGGCCCGTTGCGCCTCCACCAGGTGGTCGCCGCCCAGCAGCCCGAGCGCGTAGAACACCCGCCCCAGGATCCGGGCCACCGTCGTCTTGCCCGTGCCCGAGGGCCCCGAGAAGACGAAGTGCCGCTTCGGGGGCTGGACCGGCAGCCCCTGGGCCGCCCGCAGCCGGGCCATGTGCAGTTGCGCGGAGAGGGCCTTCACCTGCCGTTTCACCGGCTCCAGGCCCACCATCCGCTCCAGTTCCGCGAGCGCCTCGGCCAGCGCGTGCGGATCGGCGGGGCCCGGGGGCAGCCCGGTCGTCGCGCCCTGCGGCGGCACCGTCACCTTGTGCTGCCGTACGCCCTCCATCCGGCCCGTACCCCCGGGCGGCCCGAACCGCTGCTCCGGCGGCTCCACGGGCGTCGGCGGGTCGGCGTCCACCTGCCCGTCCGCGGCGATGTCCTGCACGGGCCCGCCGCCCCCGCCGCCGAGCGCCACCGCCGTGAAGTCCCCGCCGGCGGGGGACAGGCCGTGCCCGGCGAAGCCCTCCGCGGTGTGGGCGCCGTAGCCCGCGTACCCGGCCATGTCGTCGGGGTCGCTGCTGTCCGCGATGGCCGTCAGCCGGGCCGCGGTGTCCATGAACGCCGGGTCCACCCGGTGCACCGCCCGGTACAGCGGCAGCGCCGCCGCGCTGCGCCCGGTCCCCTCGTGCGCCCGCGCCAGCCAGTACCGCAGCTCCTTGCGCTGCGGCTGCTCGCTGCGGCAGCGCATCAGCGCCGCCGACAGCATCGGCTCGGCCTGCCCGTACATCTCCAGCCGGACCCGGGCCATCCCGCCGAAGAGCCCCGCCTCGATGCCCAGCAGCGGATCGTCCACCAGCGGTTCGGTGTGCCGTACGAGCTGCTCCCAGTCCTTGACCAGGTAGGCCCGGCAGGCGTGCAGGAAGCGCACCTGCGGATCGGTGTCCACCGGTGGCAGTGCGGCGAGCGCCTGGTCCAGTTCGGGGACGTGCCGGCCATCCAGCCAGTGCGAGGCGTGCGCCAGTAAGAGGTCCCGCCGGCTCTCCAGCACCGGCTGCACCCACCAGCCCAGCCAGTACCAGGAGTTCAGGGTCCGCCGGTGGCGGGTCCGCTGTTCCCCGAAGCGGTCGCGGTGGGCGTACATGCGCAATAACGCGTTCGTCGTGTCCACCCGCAGCGCGTGCAGGCCCAGCCAGGCGTCGGCCATGGCGGGATCGAGCCTGACGGCCGCGCGGAACTCCTCCTCCGCCTGCGGGTACGCGCCCATCGTGCAGGCGTCGACGCCGCGCAGCCAGGCGAGTTCGGCCGGGGCGTGAGCGCTGCCCGGCATGCCGAAGTCCATCACATCCCCCACAAGCCAGCCCCGTGGTGCGCGGCAATCCCCGCGCCGAGCACACGAGTCGTCCACCCCGCCGATGAAATCGCCGATAAATCAGGGCTGCATCGTACCTGCGGTGACGCACCTTACCCAGGGTGCGGTGGGGACCGGTCGGCGACGGGCCCCCGGTGCGCGGTGTCACACAGGGTGAGCGCGGTCGCCGGTGGCGGCGGCCGATCGGACCCGCTCCGGCCGCGCCGGGGCAGAACGAAGCCCCCGATCACGGGGGAACAATCGGGGGCTTCGCGTCCGCAGCGGCCTTCGCAGACCGCGCATTCAGAACGTAAGGCCGTTCCCGGGCCCCGGTCAAGCGGCCCGGAGCGGGCCTCGCGGGGCCGGCTCGGCGAGCGCGCTCAGGCCTGGGGGAGCCCGTGACGGTCCGTGACCGAAGGGCGTGTTCCCGCCGTCGCAGGGGTCACGGAAGTCCACTCGTATCCCGTACCACTCTGGCGTACCAGGGTGTCCGCGTAGGGGCGCGAAGGATCGTCGGAGAAGTGCGCGAGCTCCGCGCGCTCCCATCCGTCCCAGAAGTCGGAAAGTTCACGCCCGTCCCGGTTTCGTCCGCGCCCCCACGACTCCTCGCGCGGTGTCTCCAGCCACAGCAGCCGCGCCAGGTACGGCCGCAGCGCCCGCCGCCCGGCCCCGACCCCCTCGACGATCAGCACCGGAGCCGGCGCCAGCACCCGCGGGGCGCCGAAGCGGCGTTCCACCCAGTCGTACGGGGCCCAGTGCGCGGGCCGGCCCGCGGCGAGCGGCTCCAGCACCTGGGTGCGCAGCCGCTCCTGCCAGCCGAACAGCTCCTCGTGGGTGGCCACGTCGTCCAGGCGCAGTACGGGCGCCCCGCCCAGCGCCCGGGCGAGGTGGCCGGCGAAGGTGCTCTTCCCGGAGCCGGCGTGCCCGTCGACGCCGATCAGCCGGACGGGGCCGAGGGAGGGCGCCGCAGCGGCGATCTCCCGGGCGAGCGGGGCAAGCGGATCGAGCGCATCAAGCGCATCACACGCACCGAGCTCACCGAGCGTCGGGCGGGACGGCTGCGAGGAGGGTGAGGGGTGTGACGGCTGCGACGGGTGTGGCTCCACCCCGCCAGCGTACGGCCCGCCGCCGGATCACCCCCGACACGGGCCCGGGGCTTCACCGCACCGCCGCCGGGAACTGGAAGGGTGGACGGACCGATCCACCGCACCGACCCCCGGGGGCCACGCCGATGACCGCACCCACGCCGCGCCGCGCCCTCCTGGCCGTCGCCCTCGCCGCCACCGCCGCGGCCGCCCTGCCCGCCGGCCGGGCCGTGGCGGGGGCGGCCTCCGGCCGGGTCCCCGCCGCAGGACCCGTTCCGGGTTCCGGCCCCGCCCCGCAGGCCGACGCCGCCGTCGCCGCAGCCGCGGCCCGGACGGTGGACAACCGGTTCTGGTACGCGTACGCCCACTGGCTGGCGGGCACGCACCAGGGCACCGCCGCCGTCGCGGGCGAGCGTCCCGGCCTGGAGTTCACCGCGGCCGCGGGCACCACCGAGTACGCCGACCCCCACACCGGACGCACCGCCACCTGGGAGCACGCCACCTGGACCTCCCCGGTGCACCGCTCCACCGTCCCCGCGACCGAGGTCATCGCCTCCTGGAACGCCCGCACTCCCGCCGGCACCTGGATCCAGACCGAGCTGCGCGGCACCTACAGCGACGGCGCCGACACCCCCTGGTACGTGATGGGCCGCTGGGCCTCCGGTGACGCCGACGTCCGCCGCACCTCCGTCGACGGCCAGAGCGACGGCCGCAGCACCGTCTGGACCGACACCCTGGCCGTGGACCACCCCGACAGCGGCCTGCGGATCACCGCGTGGCAGCTGCGCGTGACCCTGTACCGCACCCCCGGAGCGGACGGCGGTCCGACCCTCTGGCTGGCCGGGGCCATGGCCTCCGACGTCCCCGACCGGTTCACCGTCCCGGCCTCGCCGCCCGGGGTGGCCGCGGGCCACGAGCTGGAGGTGCCGCGCTACTCCCAGGAGGTGCACACCGGCCAGTACCCCGAGTACGACAACGGCGGCGAGGCCTGGTGCAGCCCCACCTCCTCGCAGATGATCATCGAGTACTGGGGCGGCAGGCCCAGCCGGGAGTCCCTGGCCTGGGTGGACCCCTCCTACGCCGATCCCCAGGTGTGCCAGGCGGCCCGCTCCACCTATGACGCCGCCTACCAGGGCTGCGGCAACTGGCCCTTCAACGCCGCGTACGCCGCCACCTACCCCGGTCTCGCCGCGGTCGTCACCCGGCTCGGCTCGCTCACCGACCTGGAGATGCTGATCCGGGCCGGGATCCCGGTCATCACCTCGCAGTCCTTCCTCACCGGCGAGCTCGACGGGGCGGGCTACGGCACCAGCGGCCACCTCATGGCCGTCGTCGGTTTCACCCGCGACGGGGACGTGGTGGCCAACGACCCCAACTCGGCCACCAACGCGGCCGTGCGCCGCGTCTACCGCCGCCACCAGTGGGCGGACGTGTGGCTGCGCACCAAGCGCCTGAACGCCGCCGGGAAGACCGTGTCCGGCAGCGGGGGCATCTGCTACCTCTACGGCCCGGCGGCGCCGAACGCGGTCCAGACGGCGGCGCTGAGGGCGGTCGGCGTGCTGTGAGGCGAGAAGAAAACAGGATGAAAAAGGACAGTGGTCGCAGGATCCAATCGACCTAATGTGGGCATAAGGGGCATGTAAGGCTTTCGCACAGGAGGCAGCCCATCATGACCACCCATCCGAGCATCGAACACCACCCGGACCTCGCCGAAATGCGCACGCGGTTCGAACGGGTGACGACCACTCCCGCAGCGCAGGCCGTGGAGGCGCTCGCCCTGATCACGGGCCTGTACCTGGCGGCCTCGCCGTGGATCGCCGGGTTCAGCGCGCTGGGCCCGCTGGCCATCAACAACCTGATCGCCGGTCTCGCCTTCTGCCTGTGCATGAGCGGGCTGGGCTCGGCGTACGAACGCACCCACGCGATGGCCTGGACGGCCGTGGCGATCGGTGCCTGGACGATCGTGGCCCCCTGGGTCATGGCGGGGCGGATGGACACCACCCGCAGCGTCGTCAGCAACGTGATCACCGGCGCGGTCGCCGTATGCCTCGGCCTGGCCATGGTCGCCATGGGCGGCGACCGGCAGCGCACCACCGACCGGCGCACCACGGACCGGCACGCCCCCCGGATCTGACCGGCACGCGTCCCGCACCGCCGGGCCCCGGCCCCTCCCGCACCGCTGCCGGAGGGGCCGGGGCCCGGCGGCGTGAGGTGCGCCACGAGTGACGGCCGTCTCTTCCGCGCAGGCCGCGAGCGCGTCACATTGGACGGCATGACCGCACACGCCGCCGCCCTCACCGCCCGCGCCCGCAGCCTCGTCGGCACCGGGGGCCCCAAGGAGGACTCCACCTGGCTGGAGCACGTGCTCGGCTGGACGCTGGTGGTCGTCGTGGCCATGCTCGTCACCCGGCTCGGCTGGCTCTGACCGCCGCCCTCCCCGTTACGAGGCCTCCAGCCGCAGCCCGTCGGTGACGATCACGTCCGAGGTGACGAGCGCCTGCTCGGCGCTCACCTGGGTCATGAAGACGAACGGCGGGATGACCGGGGGAGCGGGCAGCCCGTCGGGGCTGAAGGTGACGCACAGCAGCCCCTCGATGCAGCCGCTGAACTTCGTCAGGTACAGGGTGACGTCGCCGCGCAGGTCCAGGGAGGCCGCGGCCAGCCCGTACTCGCCGCCGCCGTCCCGGGTGCGCAGCCGGTAGTCCCGCAGCGAGGCCGCCGCCATCTTCAGCACCAGCACCCGGCGCGGCCCGTTCACCGTCGCCACCTCCGTCACGCCCGCGAGCGCGAAGCCCTGCGGGGCGAAGAGCGAGGTCGTCACGGTCGGGGGAGTCCGGGCGGCCGTCGGCGGGCCCTGCCCCGGCTCCGCCCGCGCGGGTGGAGCGCCCGTGACCAGCGCCGCCAGCAGGACCGCCGGCAGGGCGGCGGCCAGCGCGCGCGGCCCCCCGCCCCGCATCGGGCTTACGTACGCTTCCGGCTCCCCGGGGTCCGGGCCGGGCAGCGGGGTCCAGCCGAAGGCCAGCGCGCTGCCCGCGATGCCGAGCAGCATGCCGACGAGGAAGCCGCCCAGGTTGGTCGCCACGAAGGACAGCACCGACAGCAGCAGGGCGTGCACCGACACGTACGCCCGGGCCTGCGGCCGGAACCACAGGAACAGCCCCGCCACGATCAGCGCGGCGCCGATCCCGATGGCCGCGATCCCGCCCGGACCCAGGCTGACCAGCACGGTCAGCGGGGAGAGCGGGACGAGCAGCAGCTCGGCCCCGCCCAGCACCAGCAGCAGCCCGCCCCAGAACGGCCGGGTGCGCCGCCAGGCGCGCAGCCGCCGCCGGGGGCCGGGCAGCGGGAGCCCGCGCGGGCCGGGCCGGCCTAGAAGCACTTCTCGCCGTCCAGGCTGACGTTCAGCTTCATGCCCTTGAGCCGGAAGTTGCCGCCGGTGGCGGACCAGGCGTGCGACTTCACGCCCACCACCTCGATGTTCCCCGCCTGGAGCCCGAACCTGCCCGGCTCGCCCCGCACGCCGTCCACCTGGTCGAGGGTGGAGGCGTCCCGGCCGATCTGGGCGGTGCCGAAGGTGGCGTCGCCGTCGAGGTCCTCGCCGTCGATGACGAGGCTGCTCGCGGTCACCTCCCCGGCCGGGCCGCCCGCGGTCAGCTTGAACACCACCTTCCCGACCGGGGTGTCCACCTCCGCGGACTGGCAGATGTCGCTGAGGGTGGCGTCCCCGATGCCCAGCAGCGCGACCGGGTGCCCCCTGCCGTCGGCGGAGCGGTCGGTCTGCACGTACGAGGCGAGCCCCTTGCTGCTCAGCTTCGACGAGGAGACCTGGAAGCTGGTCCCCGAGACGGCGAAGGAGGCGGCCAGCGCGCCCTGGGCCACGACCACGGCCATCGCCCCGACCGCGAGGAGCGCCGGCAGGGCGACGACCGCCGACTTCCGCCAGACGACCCGCCCTTCGGGAGCCGCCCCCGGGGGTCCGTCTTCGTGCCTGTCCGTCCGCCTGTCCGTGCGCTGGTCCGTGCCCATGGCGGGTGCCTCCCGTACGTCAGTTGCGGGGGAATCGCAGGAGCGAGCTCGGCACGCAGGTCTGCCATACTGCGGGCATCCTGTGGCAGTTCGAGGCTAGGGCCGGATTTGAATAATAGTCAACAGCGCGGAACGACCGGGCGTTCGCAGGCCCGCAGGGCCGAACTCATAGCCATCGGGCGGAAGTTGTTCGCCGACACCTCGTACGACGCCCTCTCCGTCGACGACATCGCCCAGCACGCCGGGGTCGCCAAGGGCCTCATCTACTACTACTTCAAGAGCAAGCGCGGCTACTACCTCGCCATCGTCGAGGACTCGGTCGCCGAACTCGTCTCCCGCGCCACCGGAGAGCCCGACCTGCCGAACGCCGAGCGGGTCCGCCGCACGATCGACGGCTACCTGTACTACGCCGAGCACCACCACGCCGCGTACCGCACCATCGTCACCGGCGGGATCGGCTCCGACGCCGAGGTGCTGGCCATCCGCGACGCGGTCCGCGAAGAGCTGCTGGCCACCCTCGCCGAGGGCGCCTACGGCCGCCGTACGGTTCCGCCGCTGGCCCGGCTGGCCCTGGTCGGCTGGCTCTCCGGGGTGGAGGGCACGACGCTCGACTGGATCGGCGCCCCCGGCGGCGAGCACCGGCCCGGCCGCCCGGAACTCGGCGCGCTGCTGGTCCGGCAGCTGCGTGCGACGCTGACCGTGATCGAGGAGCTCGTCCCGGAGTGCCCCGCGCCTCCGGTGGCCCCCGAGGAGGCCGCGAGCTTCCTGGCCGATGGTCGTGATCACCTACCGGTGACGGAAAGCGCCTGATCGGGCATACTCAACCCGCCGCAGCCGCTGAACGCGCCCTTTCGCAACCCGGGAGGGCAGCATCGACTGCGGGTACCGAGACCCGGCGGCGCGTCCCACACCTCACGCGTCGTCGCCGTGCTTGACGAGGAGGAGAGCGCCGCCATGAACGACCGCGCCCCACAGCCGGTGGACCGTCAGCTGCCCACCGAGGAGTCCCGCGACCTCCTCGTACTCGTACGCGAGATCGCCCAGCGCGAGATCCGCCCCCGGGCCGCCGAGGAGGAGGAGACCGGCCGCTTCCCGCGCGAGGTCTTCACCCTGCTGTCCGAGTCCGGGCTGCTGGGACTGCCCTACGCCGGCGAGTTCGGCGGCGGCGACCAGCCGTACGAGGTCTACCTCCAGGTCCTCGAAGAGCTCGCGGCCGCCCGCCTCACCGTCGGCCTCGGCGTCAGCGTGCACTCGCTGGCCTGCCACGGCCTCGCCGGGTACGGCACCAAGGAGCAGCGGGCCGCGCACCTGCCCGACATGCTCGGCGGCGGGCTGCTCGGCGCCTACTGCCTGTCCGAACCGGCGGCCGGCTCCGACGCCGCCTCGCTCACCACCAAGGCCGTCCGCGACGGCGACGACTGGGTGATCACCGGCACCAAGGCCTGGATCACCCACGGCGGTGTCGCCGACTTCTACACCGTCCTCGCCCGCACCGGGGTCCCGGGCCCCAAGGGCATCACCGCCTTCCTCGTACCGGGCGACGCCCCCGGCCTGAGCGCCGCGGTCCCCGAGAAGAAGATGGGCATGAAGGGCTCGCCCACCGCCCAGCTGCACTTCGACGGCGTGCGCGTCCCCGACGCCCGGCGCATCGGCGAGGAGGGCCAGGGCTTCACCATCGCCCTCGCCGCGCTCGACGCGGGCCGGCTCGGGATCGCGGCCTGCGCCATAGGGGTGGCCCAGGCGGCGCTGGACGAGGCCCTGGAGTACGCGCGGGGCCGCAAGCAGTTCGGGCACCCGATCGCCGACTTCCAGGGGCTGCGCTTCATGCTGGCCGACATGGCCACCAAGATCGAGGCGGGCCGCGCGCTGTACCTCGCGGCGGCCCGGCTGCGGGACGCCGGCAAGCCGTTCTCCCGGCAGGCGGCGATGGCCAAGCTGTTCTGCACGGACGCGGCGATGGCCGTCACCACCGACGCGGTGCAGGTGCTGGGCGGCTACGGCTACACCGCGGACTTCCCGGTGGAGCGGCTGATGCGCGAGGCGAAGGTGCTCCAGATCGTCGAGGGCACCAACCAGATCCAGCGCATGGTCATCGCCCGCCACCTGGCCGGCCCGGAATCCCGCTGACCGGGGCTTGAGCCGCCGGTCTGGCCTGAGCGAGTCGGCGCCGGACCAAACGTTCTGGTTGGGGCGGCCCTGCCGGGACACCGCACCACGGCTCCCGGCCCCGTGCCGGACCGCGGCCGCTCCGGGCCGCCGCCGTTGAGAGCTGTCGCCCGGCCGGGCACGTGCACCTCGCCCGGGGCGACGGGGCACGCGCCTCAGGGCCCGTCGTAGAGGGGTCCGGTCGGCCAGATCGGGGAGGAGGCGAGCCGGGACCACTCCGGGTCGCGCCGCCCCGGCAGCGTGCGGCCGTCGGCGGCCCAGCGCGCGAGCAGGGCCCCGTAGATCGGCGGGTCGGGATGCCTCGGCCGCACCTGCTGCCGGCCCGGCTGCGGAGCCGGCTGGACCGGCTGCCGTACGGGGGGCCGTCCCGGCGGCCGGGCCGGTTGCTGAACCGATTCTTCGTAGCCGGGGGGACTGGGGCGCCGACGGCGCCCGACTCCCGGCGTGGTCGTCTCCAGAGGGCTCATGCACGGCCAACGCGGGACCCGGAGCGCGGGTAACCCCTCCCCGCCCGGGCCCATCCGTTCGACCCTTCCCACCGCCCCGCGGCATCCCGCGCGCGTCGGAGAAAATGGCCTGATGCGTACACACCATCTCGCCCCCGTCGCCCTGGCCGCCACCGCGCTCCTCGCCCTGACCGGCTGCGAGGACGCCAAGCCCGCCGGGGCGCCCCCCGCGTCCCTGCCGGCCCGGCCACCCGTCTCCCCGACGGCCGCGGCCTCGGCGCCCGGCGCCGCCCCCGCACCCGCTCCCGCGAAGTCCGCCGCGCTGCCCGACTTCGTGGGCAAGGGCCTCCAGAGCGCGCAGGACGAGGCGCAGGCGGCCGGTTTCTTCCGCCTGACCTCGCACGACGGCCTCGGCCGGGGCCGCTCCCAGATCCTCGACCGGAACTGGAAGGTCTGCGCCCAGACCCCCGCGCCGGGCCCCGCGACCACCGACGTCACCGTCGACTTCGGCGCGGTGCAGCTCGAAGAGAGCTGCCCGGACGCCGACCCCGGCGCCCAGCCGAAGGCGAGCGGCACGATGCCGGACTTCGGCGGCAAGTCCGTCAAGGTGGTCCGCGCCGCCCTGCCCTCCCACACGAGCTTCACCGTCAAGGACGTCAAGGAGGGCCGGATGGTCCTGCAGGACTCCAACTGGCAGGTGTGCAGCCAGCTTCCGGCGCCCGGCGTCCCGCTGGACGGCCGGCCGGTGACGCTGAACGTGGTCAAGTTCGGCGAGACCTGCCCCTGACCTCTCCGGGCGGGGGCGGGGCAGGGGAGGGAGCCGCCGGGCCTGCTGTGGCCCGGCGTGCCGCACTGTCATCTTGTGTCAGAACCCTGGTCCCCGGCATGCGATCTGACGTACCGTCATATTCGCTCAGGCGCCACCCACCCCCGCCCCCAGGAGGTTTGCCGTGCCCGCGGACCGACCCGTCCCCCTGGACGAATACCCCATCCACCAGGCCCCGCTGTCGATGAAGCACCTCGTCAGCGGCGACCGCAACGCGTACGACCGCTGCATCTTCCACGTCTTCGACCACACCGGCCGCGCCGTCCTCATCCTCGGCCTCGGCGTCTACCCCAACGCGGGCGTCATCGACGCCTACGCCACCCTGCGCCTCGGCGGCGAACTCCTCGCCGTCCGCGCCTCCGACGCCCTCACCGACGACCGGATGAACCTCTCCGTCGGCCCCCTGTCGATCACCGTCGACGCCCCCCTGCGCCGCCTCACCCTGCGCTGCGACCCCGACCCTGAGGACCCACGGGGACTCTCGTACGACATCACCTGGACCGCCGCCTTCCCCGCCGTGTGGGAGCCCCACCACGTCCAGCGCCGCGGCGACCGCCTCATGCTGGAGGGCCGCCGCTTCGTCCAGGCCGGCCAGGTCACCGGCACCCTGCGCGCCCGGGGCGAGGAGTTCACCCTCACCCCGGGGGAGTGGACCGGCACCCGCGACCGCAGCTGGGGCGTGCGCCCCATCCCCGGCGAGGACGGCGGCCGGGCCGCCGAGGAGCACCGTCCCGAGGGCTTCCACTGGCTCTGGATCCCCGTCCGCTTCGAGGACCGCTTCCTCATGGTCGTCACCCAGGAGGACGCCGACGGCCACCGCACCCTGAACGAGGCCGTCCAGGTCTTCCCCGAGGACGGCGACCGGCCCGACGTCCAGCTCGGCTGGCCGCACACCGACATCCGCTACCGGCCCGGCACCCGCGACCCCGAGAGCGCCGTCGTCCACCTCGTCGACCCCGCCGGCCGCAAACCCCTCGAACTGACCGTCGACGTCCTCGCGTCCTCCCCGCTCGCCGTCGGCGCCGGCTACCCGCCCGCCACCGACTGGCAGCACGGCACCTGGCAGGGCCGCAGCTGGACCGACCGCCGCGCGTACGACCTCACCGACCCCGCCGCCCACCCCATGGCCGCCTACGGGGTCACCGACCACGCCGCCCGCTTCACCCTGGAGGGCCGCACCGGCTTCGGCATCTTCGAACACGGCAGCTTCGGCCGCCACGACCCCAGCGGCTTCGCCGACTACTCCTCCGTCGCCCCGCACTGAAGGAGCCCGCCCATGGCCACGGCACCACGCCCGCGCACCTCCACCCGCGAGCCCGGGGAACTCGGCCGCCGCCTCGAAGGCTGGCTCGACCGGCACCTGCCCGGCGCGAGGGTGGCCCGCGCCACGGTCCCCGCCTCCAACGGCATGTCCAGCGAGACCCTGCTCTTCGACATCGAGCACCCCGACGCGCCCGTCCGCGCCTGCGCCCTGCGCCTGGCCGCCGACCCGGCCGCCTACACCGTCTTCCCCTCCTACGACATGCCGCGCCAGCACCGCGTGATGAGCCTGGTCGCCGAGCACACCGACCTCCCCGTGCCGCGCACCCTGTGGCTGGAGGAGGACCCGGCCCCGCTCGGGGCGCCGTTCTTCGTGATGGCCCGCGCGGAGGGCCGCGTACCGCCCGACGTCATGCCCTACACCTACGAGGGCAACTGGCTGCACGCCGCCACCGACGCCGAACGCGCCGCTCTCCAGGACGCGAGCGTCTCCCTGCTGGCCCGCCTGCACGACGGCTTCCCCGCCGAGGAGGCCGCCTTCCTGCTGCCCCCGGGCGACGGCAGCCCGCTGCGCCGCCACGTCGAGGGCCAGCGCGCCTACTACGACTGGGTCGTGGACGGCCTCGCCCGCTCCCCGCTGCTGGAACGCGCCTTCGACCGGCTGGAGCAGCTCTGGCCCGCCGACGAGGGAGAACCCGTACTGAACTGGGGCGACGCCCGCATCGGCAACGTCGTCTACGACGGCTTCACACCCGTCGCCGTCCTCGACTGGGAGATGGCCTCCTGCGCCCCGCGCGAGGTCGACCTCGGCTGGACCGTCTACCTGCACCGCTTCTTCCAGGACCTGACCGTCGGCTTCGGCCAGCCGGGCCTCCCGGACTTCCTGCGCCGCGAGGACATCGAGCGCCGCTACGCCGAACTCACCGGGCACACCCCCCGGGACATGGAGTTCCACACCCTCTACGCCGCCCTGCGGCACGGCATCGTCATGCTGCGCATCGCCTACCGGCAGGCGTACTTCGGGGAGGTCGAGGTCCCCGCCGACCCGGACGGGCTGATCCTGCACCACGGCAGCCTCGCCGCCATGGTGCAGGGGACCTACTGGTAACGGGCCTTCCGCCGGCAGCCTCAGGCGGCCTGCGCGTGCTGGCGCATCTGCGGCAGCGGGGCCGCCGCCGCCCGCACCGGACGCGAGCCCGGACCGCCGACGTGCGAGAAGGGCTGCGTCCGCCAGTCGAGCCCCTGCGGCAGGTCGAAGTGGATCACCGCCTCCAGCTCCCGCAGCTCCGGCTGCAGCAGGCCCACCGTGGGCAGCGCGTCCGAGACCGGCCGGCCCGTGCCCGCGCACACCGTGAGCCCGAAGGGGTTCCACGGGCTCAGGCACAGCGCGTGCTGCGGCAGGTGCTCCTCGTCGGCGACGAGGGCGATCGACTGGCCGCAGTCGGGGCAGATCGCGTGGTGGACGTCGAACTCCGCGTCGTCGAGGTAGTCCTCGTCGTCCGCGAACGCGGTATCGAGCGGTTCCGCGGGCTCCGGTTCGGTGCGACCGGTGCGCTTGGCGTTCAGCATGGATGTATTCCCCCTTGGGTGGGCCGGGGCGGGCAGTTTCTTCGGCCACGGCCACACCAAGCACTTCCCGCCGGGCGGCACGGGTAACCGCGCGAGGCCGCGGTACGCCCGCCCACCCCTGTGGCTTTGGTCACATGCCCGGCGCAGGTGCCACTTCCGGGCCACTTCCCCGTGGACACCGCTGTGCCTGGAGCGCTCCTGGGCCATAGGTTGAGCGGCTATGAGCGCAATGGAGGAGCTGGACCGCCAGATCGTGGATCTGCTCGTGCGGGACGGGCGGATGAGCTACACGGACCTGGGCAAGGCCACGGGCCTGTCCACGTCGGCGGTCCACCAGCGAGTACGCCGCCTGGAGCAGCGCGGCGTGATCCGCGGCTACGCGGCCGTCGTCGACCCGGAGGCCGTCGGGCTGCCCCTGACCGCCTTCATCTCGGTCAAGCCGTTCGACCCGAGCGATCCCGACGACATCGCCGAGCGGCTGGCCGGCGTACCCGAGATCGAGGCCTGCCACAGCGTCGCGGGCGACGAGAACTACATCCTCAAGGTCCGCGTGGCCACCCCGCTGGAGCTGGAGGACCTGCTGGGCCGGCTGCGCGCCCTGGCCCACGTCTCCACCCGCACCACCGTCGTCCTCTCCACCCCCTACGAGGCCCGCCCGCCCCGGATCTGATCCGGCCGGCCGCCGCGCCGCCCACCCCGGTCACGGGGCGGGCGGCCGAGGGGCGAGACTGGTCCCCATGACCGACCGCACCGCCCCCGCACCCGCCCGTACCGTCCTGCTGCGCGGAGGCGAGGTGCACAGCCCCGCCGACCCGTTCGCCACCGCGATGGTCGTCGAGCGCGGGCACGTCGCCTGGGTGGGCTCCGAGGGGGCCGCCGACGCCTTCGCGCGCGGCGTGGACGAGGTCGTCGACCTCGGCGGGGCGCTCGTGACCCCCGCCTTCACCGACGCCCACGTGCACACCACCTCCGCCGGACTCGCCCTCACCGGCCTCGACCTGACCGGCGCCCGCTCGCTCCCCGAGGCGCTGGAGCTCGTACGGGCGTACGCCGGGCGCCGCCCCGGGGACCGGGTGCTCCTCGGGCACGGCTGGGACGCCGCCCGCTGGCCCGAGCGGCGGCCCCCGCGCCGCGAGGAGCTGGACCGGGCCGCCGGGGGCCGTCCCCTGTACCTGAGCCGGATCGACGTGCACTCAGCCGTGGTCACCACCGCCCTGCTGGACCTCGTACCGGGCGTGGTCCCGCACGGGGACGAACCGCTGACCCGGGACGACCACCACGCCGTACGCCGGGCCGCGCTGGCCGCCGTCACCCCCGCCCAGCGCGCCGAGGCCCAGCGGGCCGCCCTGGACCGGGCCGCCTCCCTCGGCATCGGCTCGCTCCACGAGTGCGGCGGCCCCGCCATCTCCTCGCCCGAGGACTTCACCGCCCTGCTGGAGCTGGCCGGGGAGCGGCCCGGGCCGCGCGTCTTCGGCTACTGGGCCGACCGGGACCTCGCCCTCGCGAAGGAACTCGGCGCCGTCGGGGCCGCCGGCGACCTCTTCGTGGACGGCGCGCTCGGCTCGCACACCGCCTGCCTGCACGCCCCGTACGCCGACGCCGCCCACACCGGCGCCGCGTACCTGGACGCCCGCGACGTCGCCGACCACGTGGCCGCCTGCACCGAGGCCGGGCTGCAGGCCGGGTTCCACGCCATCGGGGACGCGGCCGTCGCCGCCGTCGTGGAGGGGATGCGGGCCGCCGCCGAGAAGGTCGGCCCGGAGCGGGTGCGGGCCGCCCGGCACCGCGTCGAGCACGCCGAGATGATGACCCCGGCCACCATCGCCGCCTTCGCCGAGCTCGGCGTCACCGCCTCCGTGCAGCCCGCCTTCGACGCCGCCTGGGGCGGGGCGGAGGGGATGTACGCGGACCGGCTCGGCGCGGAGCGCGCCCGCACCCTGAACCCGTACGCGGCGATGCTCAAGGCGGGCGTCCCGCTGGCCTTCGGCTCCGACGCGCCGGTCACCCCGCTCGACCCGTGGGGAACCGTCCGCGCGGCCGCCTTCCACCGCACCCCCGAGCACCGGATCTCCGTCCGGGCCGCCTTCGCCGCCCACACCCGGGGCGGCTGGCGGGCCCTCGGCCGGGACGACGCGGGCACCCTCGTGCCCGGCGCCCCCGCCGACTACGCGGTCTGGCAGACCGGGGAACTGGTGGTGCAGGCGCCCGACGACCGGGTCGCCCGCTGGTCCACCGACCCCCGCTCCGGCACCCCCGGACTGCCCGATCTGAGCCCCGGCCGGGAGCTGCCGGTGTGCCTGGCGACGGTCGTCGGCGGCCGGGAGGTATTCGTACGGCCACAGGGGTGATCCGCCCGGCCCCGGTTCGGTACGGGCGGCCGGACCCGGATAGGTTCGCCGGGTCCACCACAGGACGTCCGTGCCGGTGGGACCCGTCCGCTCAGCGCACCCGCGCCTCGGGGGCGAGGGAAGGTTTCGCCGGGCGGCGGGTGGCCCCGGGTCGGGGTCCGGCGGTCCAGTAGACAACGGGCACGGCGGCTCGCAGCCAGCGGGAGCCGGGTCCGGCCCGAAGGACCGTCGGCCCCGCTCGCTGTTCTAAAATCATCCTGCTGTGACGGGCCGGTCGAGGCCGGTCGGACGAGAAACACGCAAGGGGACTCAGTGAGCGACGGCGGACAGCGGACCTACGGGCCGCTCGGCACCACCCTGGTGATCATTCCGACGTACAACGAGGCCGAGAACATCGGCCTGATCACCGGCCGGGTGCGGGCGGCCGTGCCCGAGGCGCACATCCTGGTCGCCGACGACAACAGCCCCGACGGCACCGGCAAGCTCGCCGACGAGCTGGCCGCCGCCGACGACCACATCCACGTCATGCACCGCAAGGGCAAGGAAGGCCTCGGCGCCGCCTACCTCGCGGGCTTCGCCTGGGGCCTGGAACACGGCTACGGGGTCATCGTCGAGATGGACGCCGACGGCTCCCACCAGCCCGAGGAACTGCCCCGCCTGCTGACCGCGCTGGGCGGCGCCGACCTCGTCCTCGGCTCGCGCTGGGTGCCCGGCGGCCGGGTGGTCAACTGGCCCAAGAGCCGCGAGTTCCTCTCCCGGGGCGGGTCCACGTACTCCCGCCTGATGCTCGACGTCCCGATCCGCGACGTCACCGGCGGCTACCGCGCCTTCCGCCGCGCGACCCTGGAGGGGCTCGGGCTGGACGAGGTCGCCTCCGCCGGATACTGCTTCCAGGTCGACCTGGCCCGCCGGGCCGTCCGCAAGGGCTTCCACGTCGTGGAGGTGCCCATCACCTTCGTGGAGCGCGAGCTCGGCGACAGCAAGATGAGCAAGGACATCGTGGTCGAGGCCCTGTGGCGGGTGACCCAGTGGGGCGTCAAGGAGCGCGCGGCCAAGCTGGCCGGCGGCGGGCGCCGCGCCTGAGCGGCGCCCCCGCGCGGGGCCCGGGCCCCTTAGGGGATGTCCGGTACCTCCGGCTGAGGCCGCTTTTACCCCGGACCCGGCACACTGGTGGGTATGACGACCGGCATTTCGACGGCCCCCCGGCGGCGCTCGCCCGCCCGTACCTTCGTTCCCCTCGCGGTCGCCGCCTGGCTCATCCTGGAGATCTGGCTGCTCAGCCTGGTCGCCGGTGCGGCCGGCGGGCTGACCGTCGCCCTGCTGCTGGCGGGCGCGATGGTGCTGGGCGTGGTGGTCATCAAGCGCGCCGGCCGCCGGGCCTTCAAGAACCTCACCCGTACCTTCCAGCAGGCCCAGGCCCAGGCGATGACCGGCGAGGTGCCGGCCCCGCAGCCGGCCAAGGGCTCCGGCAACGGCATGACCATGCTGGCCGGTCTGCTGCTGATCATGCCCGGCCTGCTCTCCGACGCGGCGGGCCTGCTCCTGCTGCTGCCGCCCGTACGGGCCCTCGTCTCGCGCCGGGCCGAGAGCGCGCTGGAGCGCCGGGTGGCCGCGGCCGCGCCGGGCGGCTTCGGCGACGCCTACACGCGGGCGCGCATCCACTACCCGGACGGCAAGGTGGTCCCGGGCGAGGTCATCCGCGAGGACCGGCCCGAGGGCGGCCCGGACCACACCTCGTACCGCCCGCCGCTGGCCCCGTAGGCAAGCGTCGAACGGGCAAGCGCAAACGGGCAAGCCGAGGGGCCCCGCCACAGCTGTGGCGGGGCCCCTCGGCTTCTCGTGTGCTCAGTCCCCGGCTAGGCGGACTTGCGGCTGTCCCGCGGATGCACGGCGATGTTCATGGCGCCGGAGCGCAGGACGGCCAGCCTCTCGGCCAGCACCTCCTCCAACTCCTCGCGGGTGCGTCGCTCCATGAGCATGTCCCAGTGCGTTCGCGCAGGCTTGCCCTTCTTCTCTTCGGGCCCGTCCCCGTCCACCAGGAGTGCCATGGCGCCGCACGCCTTGCACTCCCACTCCGGCGGAATTTCTGCTTCTACCGAGAACGGCATCTCAAATCGATGTCCGTTCTGGCATGCGTACTCCACCGCCTGGCGCGGGGCCAGATCGATGCCGCGGTCCGTCTCGTAGCTGGTAACCACGAGCCGCGTACCGCGGAGAGCTCGCTCACTCATGAATCGTGCCTCCCGGGCTTAGTCGCCCACAGGACAGGTGTCGCTGTCGTCGTCATCCGGTCAACGTCCGGTCGGCGGTATAGATTCCCGCTCCGGGTCGTGCGTCGCCCGTCGTGCCGCCCCTTGTTGTACCCACCGGTGCCCGTTTTGTCACATCTGGCAGCAGATGTCACCCAACGTCCACACTTCCTAAGCGCGCAGTAACGGTCCGGCTGGCAGGCCAAAGGCGTACACTACCGGCCCTTCGCTTCAACGTCGAAATTCGTTCGGAATTCGTTCGTGGGTCCGGGTCCTTCCGGGTCCTTCCGGGGGCGCTCAGACGTGCAGGGGAACAGGATTCCCCGCCGCCTCCACCGCACGCCGCACCGGCACCCGCGCGAGCAGCACGAAACCCAGTGCGAAGAAGACCACCAACGAGATGATCGCGTCCCGGTAGCTGCCGGTCAGCTGGTACGTCAGCCCGAAGACCAGCGGCCCCACCCAGCTCAGCCCCCGGTCGCTCATCTCGTACGCGGAAAAATACTCCGCCTCCTTGCCCGCCGGCACCAGGTGCGAGAACAGCGACCGCGACAGCGCCTGGCTGCCGCCGAGCACCAGCCCGATCATCGCGGCCAGCGCGAAGAACCACACCGGCGTCCGCGCGGGCAGGAAGTACCCCGCCGCCAGCGTCAGCGCCCACGCGGCCAGCGAGCCGAGGATCGTCCGCTTCGCCCCGTACGTGAGGGCCAGCCGGCCCATCCCCAGCGCCCCGGCCACCGCCAGCACCTGGACCAGCAGCACCGCCACGATCAGCGTGGACTGCTCCAGCTCCAGCTCCTCCGAGCCGTACACCGAGGCCTGGGAGATCACCGTCTGCACGCCGTCGTTGTAGATCAGGTACGCGAGCAGGAAGGACAGGGTCAGCGGATAGCGCCGCATGTCCTTCAGCGTCGTCACCAGCTGCTTCCAGCCGCTGACCGCCGGGCCCGCGCCCGGCTCCCGCACCACCGCCCGGTCGCGCAGCCGGCGCAGCGGGATGACGGCGAACGCCCCCCACCACAGGCCGGCCGACGCCAGGCAGATCCGCACCGCCGCGCTCTCCGAGAGCCCGAAGGAGTCGTGCCCCTGGAACAGCACCAGGTTCAGCACCAGCACCAGGGCGCCCGAGGTGTAGCCGAAGGCCCAGCCGCGGGAGGAGACGGTGTCCCGCTCGTCGGGCGTGGAGATCTGCGGCAGGTAGGCGTTGTAGAGCACCATCGACAGCGAGAGCGAGGCGTTCGCGATCACCAGCAGCAGCCCGCCCAGCAGGTAGCGGTCCCCGTGCAGGAAGAACATCCCGGCCGTCGCCGCCGCCCCCGTGTACGCGGCCGCCGCGAGCAGCGGCTTCTTGCGGCCGGTCCGGTCCGCCATGGCCCCGATCAGCGGCATGATCAGCACGGCCACGATGACCGACGCCGACACCGAGTACGCGAAGTAGGCCCCGGCCCGGACCGGGATCCCCAGCGGGTGGACGTAGCCGTCCGGATCCGCCGCGGTCTTGGCCACCGAGGTCAGGTACGGCCCGAGGAAGACCGTGACGACGCTCGTCGAGTAGACCGAGCAGGCGAAGTCGTAGAAGTACCAGCCGTGCTGCTCCCGCTTGCGCGCGGCGGCGGCGGCTCTGCCGTCCTCCGCACCGGACTCCGCTTCGTTTTCCGTCCGCTCGCTCATGAGCGCCCCCTCGCTGGTCCCCGTACGCGCCGGCCGCCGCACCGGGCGCGGCGGCCCGCGGGCTCGTCAGGCCCAGGCCCCGCGCCGGTCCAGCACCGTGCGCAAGATGTCGATCCGGTCGGTCATGATGCCATCGACCCCCAGGTCGAGCAGCGACTCCATGCGTTCCGGTTCGTTCACGGTCCAGACGTGCACCTGGAGTCCCCGCTCGTGCGCGGCCCGTACGAAGCGCCGGTCGACCACCCGGATCCCGCCCTGGGTCTCCGGGACCTGCGCCGCCACCGCGCCCGCGCGCAGGGCCGCCGGGATCGCGAAGGACCGCAGCCGCAGCCCCATCACGCCGCGGACCCCGTACGAGGTCGCCAGCCGGGGGCCCGCGACCTTCTGCGCCCGCGCCACCCGGCTCTCCGAGAAGGAGCCCACGCACACCCGGTCCCAGACGCCGGCCCGCGCGATCAGGTTCACCAGCGGGTGCAGGGCCGACTCGTCCTTGACGTCCACGTTCCAGCGGGCCTCGGGGAACTCCTCCAGGAGGTCCTCGAACAGCGCCAGCGGCTCCGTCCCCGCCACCCGCGCCTCGCGCACCCGGCGCCAGGTCTGCGCGCGGATCCGGCCCCGGCCGTCGGTGACCCGGTCCAGCGTCGCGTCGTGGAAGGCCACCAGCTTGCCGTCGGCCGTCGCGTGCACGTCGGTCTCGAAGTACCGGTAGCCGGCGGCGGCCGCCCGGCGGAACGCGGTGGCGGTGTTCTCCAGCCCGTCCGCCGCTCCGCCGCGATGGGCGAAGGGGATCGGAGCCGGGTGGTCGAGGTAGGGATGGCGCAGGCGTACGTGGGTCACGGCCGCAGTATGCCCGCTGTGCCCCACGGGACGGGATCGTACGCATGGCTGCGAGGTGAACGACCGTGCGAGTGAGGGGCCGTTGGGGCCCGGAGGAGTCCCGCTGGACCGCAAGGGGACCCCTCTGGCCTCAATGGACCGCTGCGTGACACTCTGGGACCCGCGGAACCAATCCAATACCGGCCCGGGATCCCGCTCGCCCAGGCCAATGTGACGAAGGTGGACCGGACGCCATGGCTCAGTGGACCTCAGCGGTCGGCGCCTCACAGCTCGCCCGCCTCATCGGCTCCCAGCAGGAACGGCCCGGCGCCCCCGGTGCCCGCAAGTCGCCCGCCTACCGCATCCTCGCCGACGGCATCCGGCTGCTCGTCCTCGAAGGGCGCGTCCCCGTCGCCGCCCGGCTCCCCGCCGAGCGGGAACTGGCCGTCGCCCTCTCCCTCAGCCGCACCACCGTCGCCGCCGCGTACGAGGCCCTGCGCGGGGAGGGCTTCCTGGAGTCCCGCCGGGGCGCCGGCAGCTGGACCTCCGTACCGGCCGGGAACCCCCTCCCCGCCCGGGGCCTGGAGCCCCTGCCGCCCGAGTCCCTCGGTTCCATGATCGACCTCGGCTGCGCCGCCCTCCCGGCCCCCGAGCCCTGGCTCACCAAGGCCGTCCAGGGCGCGCTGGAGGAACTCCCGCCCTACGCGCACACCCACGGCGACTACCCGGCCGGACTGCCCGCGCTGCGCCGGATGCTCGCCGACCGCTACACCGAACGCGGCATCCCGACCATGCCCGAGCAGATCATGGTCACCACCGGCGCGATGGGCGCCATCGACGCCATCTGCAGCCTCTTCGCGGGCCGGGGCGAGCGGATCGCCGTCGAATCCCCCTCCTACGCCAACATCCTCCAGCTCATGCGCGCCGCCGGCGTCCGCCTGGTGCCGGTCGCGATGGGCGACGGCCTCAGCGGCTGGGACATGGACGTCTGGCGGCAGGTGCTGCGCGACGCCGCACCGCGCCTCGCGTACGTCGTCGCCGACTTCCACAATCCCACCGGGGCCCTCGCCTCCGAGGAGCAGCGGCGCGCCATGGTGGAGGCCGCCCGCTCCGCCGGGACCGTGCTGATCGCCGACGAGACGATGGCCGAACTCCAGCTCGACGCCCATCTGGCGATGCCGCGCCCGGTCTGCTCCTTCGACCCGGCCGGCTCCACCGTGATCACCGTCGGCTCCGCCAGCAAGGCCTTCTGGGCGGGGATGCGGATCGGCTGGGTCCGCGCGGCCCCCGACGTGATCCGCAGCCTGGTCGCGGCGCGCGCGTACGCCGACCTCGGCACACCGGTGCTGGAGCAGCTCGCGGTGAACTGGCTGATGCGCACCGGCGGCTGGGAGGAGGCCGTCGGGATCCGCCGCGAGCAGGCCCGCGGCAACCGGGACGCGCTCGTTGCGGCGGTGCGCCGGGAGCTGCCGGAGTGGGAGTTCGAGGTGCCGCTCGGCGGGCTGACCCTGTGGGCGCGGGCGGGCGGGCTGTCCGGGTCGCGGCTGGCGGAGGTGGGCGAGCGGGTCGGCGTCCGGGTGCCCTCGGGGCCCCGGTTCGGGGTGGACGGCGCCTTCGAGGGGTACGTCCGGCTGCCGTTCACCGTCGGCGGCCCGGTGGCCGAGGAGGCCGCCGCGCGGCTCGCGGCGGCGGCCCGGCTGGTCGGCACCGGAGCGGGCGGCAGCGGGGCGGAGCCGCCGCGCACGTTCGTCGCGTAAGGGCTCAGGGGAGGGGCGGACGGCTTACGGGGGCCTCCGCCGTGACCTCCGGGGCCTCGACCGCCCCCGCCGTCTCGATCGCGGGGCCCTGCGCCTGCGCCGGGGGCTGGGCCTGGAGCGGCTCGGCCGGTTTCGCGTGGTCCGGCGCGCCGCCCGCGGGCGCCGCCCGCCGCTCCGGCAGCAGTTCCAGCACCGCCTGGCGGTGGGCGGGCCGGGTGCCGTCGTCGTACGGGTCCGGGGTGGCCGGTACCTGGAGCCGGTGCACCGGCCCGGTGCCGAGGCGCGCGTACCCGCGGCCGGGCGGCAGCTGCGCGGGCGCGGTGGTGTGCGGGGGCAGCCCCAGGACGTCGGCGATCTGCTGGACCGGCGCCGGCCCGAGGACGACCCGGGCCCGAGTGTGCTGCCAGACGGCGTCGTGCAGCAGCTCCAGGTGGTCGAACTGCTCGGCCACCACCACCGTGATGTGCGCGGCCCGCCCGTGCCGCAGCGGCACCTGGAGCTGAGTGAGGGGGTCCGGGCGGCCGTCGGCGGCGGCGAGGTGGGTGAGCACGCTGGGGCGGTCCAGCAGGATCCACAGCGGCCGCCGCGCGTCGTCGGGCGCCGGGCGGTCCGCCTCGCGGGCCCGGTGGGTGGCGATCAGCCGGCGTTCCGTCTCGTGGGCGGCCCATTCGAGGGTGGCCAGCGCTCCGCTCGGACCGCACTCGACGGCGAGCACGCCCGCGCGGCCGGTCAGGAAGGCGTACTCCCCGCTGCCGCCGCCCTCGACGATCATGACGTCGCCGCCGTGGCGCAGGGCCTGGAGCGCGATGGAGCGCAGCAGGGTGGAGGTGCCGCTGCCGGGCTGGCCGACGGCCAGCAGGTGCGGTTCGGTGGAGCGGGGGCCGGTCCGCCAGATCACGGGCGGCACGTCGCGGGCCTCGCCGTCCTCGGTCACGGGCAGGGTGCGCCGCACTCCCGCCGGGTCCGTGAAGCCGAGTACGGTCTCGCCCGGCGAGGTCACGAAGGGCTGGGCGGTGATCCCGGTGGGCAGTGCCGCGAGGACGCGCAGGTCGAGCTGGTTGCCCTCCTCGTCCCAGTCGAAGCGGTATTCGCGTCCGCGCCCGGACTTGGCGTGCAGCAGTGCCTCGATCCGGGCCCGGGACGCGGCCTCACCGTCGGTGAAGTAGGCCGGGTAGCGGATGCGGAGCCGGGTGACGCGGCCCGCCTCGTCGAACGCGTGGTCGCTGAAGGCCTCGTCCCAGTCCCCGCCGTGGGTGAAGAGCGGGCTGGGGTCCTCCGGGATGGAGAAGTACGGCACGAGGGCTTCGTAGAGGGAGCCGAGCCGTTCGGTCTCGGCCTCGCTGGGCCCGGTGCGCACCTGCGTGCGCGCGCGTCCCTGCCAGGCCGCCGCCGCCATGAGGGTGATCAGGGCGAGGAGGGGGCCGTAGGGGACGACCGCGAGCGCGAGGACGACGGCGGCTCCCAGGAACAGCGCGGGGCCGCGCTTGTCCTTGGGAGTCGCGGCCCACCGCCGTCGCCCGGCCACGGCCAGGACGCGCAGGCCGCGTCCGATGGTGAGGAGCGGATGGAGGACGTCCGTGGCGCTGTCGGCGGCCGTGCGGGCGAGGTCGCGGCCCCGGGCGAGCGACGCGGTGCCGCTGCTGAGGATGCGGGGGAGTGGGCGCCGGGCCACGGTCGTCTCCTGGAGTCGTGGTGGTGCGGGGACGGTGTGCGGTCGGGGGCGGCCTAGAGCTTGATCCCGCCGAGCAGGCTCGCGAGGCTCGCCGTGCTCGCCGTGATGCTCGGGGCGATGGCGGAGCCGGCGAGGAAGAACCCGAAGAGCGCGCACACGACCGCGTGCGTGGCCTTCATGCCGTCCTTCTTGAAGAAGAGGAAGCAGATGATGCCGAGCAGGACGACACCTGAAATGGACAAGACCATGAGACTTCTCCTGGTGGGTGGGGACGGTCACCATCAGTACTTCCAGGCTCACAGGAAGTATCAATGCGACAAAAGGTGTATACGGGTGAATCCGCAGGTTTTTCACTTGACCGGCCCACCCCGGCTGGCGCGTCCGGCGCCCGGGGTGTCGGGGGACACCGCCGCCGCCATCCTTGCCGCGGTCCGCGCCCGTCATGTCCCGGAACGGGCGCTACCCTGTCGATTCACCCGTACGGACGCAGCGCCGTACGCCCCCCTGCCCGTCCGGCCCGGGGAAACCGCTGCCCCGGCGGCGAGCGGTACGAGCAGCGCACACGAACAGCGAGTGAAAGGCGGCACCACCGATGAGCGAGCACCAGGACCACGCGGCCGACGCTCCCGACGCGGACGTCATCGAGCTGGCCACCAAGATCTTCGACCTCGCCCGCCAGGGTGAGACCGCGACGCTGACCGCCTACCTCGACGCCGGCGTCCCCGCGAACCTCACCAACGACCGCGGCGACACCCTCGTCATGCTCGCCGCCTACCACGGTCACGCCGACGCCGTCACCGCCCTGCTGGTCCGCGGCGCCGAGGCGGACCGCGCCAACGACCGCGGCCAGACCCCGCTCGCCGGAGCCGTCTTCAAGGGCGAGGAGGCCGTCATCCGCGCCCTGCTCGCCGGCGGGGCCGACCCGAACGCCGGAACGCCCTCCGCCGTGGACACGGCCCGCATGTTCGCCAAGGCCGACCTGCTGGAACTCTTCGGAGCCAAGTAGTCCGTTTTTTTCCGGGCCGCGCCCGGCCGGGACCGGCTCAGGACCGTGCCAGGACCGGGCCGGGACCGGTCGGAGGACCTCACGGCTTGGTCACGGCGCCCATAAATGTGGTCGCGGCGCACAAACCGCCTGGGTCATCATGGCGACGGATTCGATTCGCGAACATGACGGACGGGCAGGAGCGGGCTGGACACCTGGACACCACAGAGGTCCCCCCCACCCCTGCCGTCCCGGCCGGCAGGCGCGAAGCACCGACGAGAGTGAGAAGGCAATGGTCTACATCGAGCGGAACATGACGGCGGACGTCCTCACGTGCTGTTACGCGGCCCTGTGAATCCCGATTCCCGGTTGCGTCCCCAGCTTGATTTGAGGCCATTCCCATGTTCGAACCAGTCATAGCGCCAAGCGGCACCCTGCTCGGGCTCCTCCAGCGGGGCCGCGGCGACGGCACGCTGCACGCCCTGGCGGCGCCCCGGCCGGAGGCCCTCGCGGCGCTCGACCAGTGCGTGCTCCGCGACCCGCGCCAGGACTGGCAGGTCGAGAACCGCTCCCTGTACTACGCCCGGCTCTACCTCGACCTCGACGGCCCCCTCGGCGCGATCGAGGCCCACCTCTTCGGCGCCGACGACCTCGTCGACGAGGACGACCACCGGACGGGCCTCGCCCTGTCCGTCCTCGGTCACCTCGCCTCGTACGGCCGCGACGACGCGCTCATGCTGCTGCGCCGCTACGCCGCCCACGGCGCCAACTGGGCCTGGGCCCTGGACGAACTCGCCCTGCGCGACGACGACGAGGGACTGCGCTCCCTCGCCGACCCCGTCCTCGCCCGGTTCCCCGCCACCGCCGAGGGCGAGGCGCGGCTGGCCGCCGCCGTCCGCGACGCCTACGAGCCCCGCCCCTGGTGTCTGTGGGAGGAGACCCCGCGGTACGGGGAGCGCCTGCGCGCCGCCCGCCAGCAGGGCTCCTTCGACCGCTGGCAGCGCCAGCTGACCCCGAACGGCCCCCGGCCCGGCTGGGGCGTCCAGGCCGTGTTCGACTGGGCCGCCGACGGCCTGCGCCGCGGCACCCCGCTGCACGTACCCGCCGCCCGCTGCCTTGCCGCCGTGGCCGCGCCCGAGGACCGCGCCGCGATCCTCGCGGCCGCCGCCGGAGCCGACGGCGAGGCCGCCCGGGCCACCGCCCTGCACCACCTCGTCCTCGCCGAACCGGACAACCCGGCCGTCCTGGACCTCATCGAAGCCGCCGGGGACGAACCGGCGGTGGCCGCCTACGAGCGCATGTGCGGCCCGGCCGCCCTGGACCGGGCCCGGATGTGGGTACACCGCCCCGACGCCCTCGGAGCGGCCGCCGCGGCCCTCCTGGCGGCCCGCGGCGGAGCCGACGACGCCGCCCTCGTCCTCGGCGCCCTGCGCTCCACCGTCCGGGGCTCCGGCCCCGACTCCCTGCGGCTCTACGCGCTGGTCGACGGCGCGGGCCGGCTCTCCATCGGCTGCGCCGCGCCCGTGCTGCGGCACATCTACCGCGAGACGGCCTCCTCCCACCTGCGCGGCCGCGCCGCCCGGGCCCTGGCCAGCACGGACCCCTCCTTCGCGGCCGGCTTCGCCGTCGAGTGCCTCTGGGACTGTGAGGAGACCACCCGCGAGGTGGCCGCCCGCCACGCCGAAACGGCCGACGCCCGCGTCGCCCCGCGCCTGCGCCGCCTGGCGACGGACCCGGCGGAGGAAGAGGACGTCCAGTCGGCGGTCCGCAGCCGCATCACCCCGGAGTCGGCGGTGTAACCCCTTCCGGCCCGCCGCAGGACGCCCCCACCACCGCAAGGCCCCCTCCGGCTGTCAGGGGGGTGTCGCCACGAAGCGGAGTGGGGTGCCGGGGCGGGCCTGGGCCGCCGCGTTCAAGGGTGGGCCCGGGGGCACCACGCCGGCCACCGGATAGCCGCCCGTGACCGGGTGGTCGGCCAGGAAGAGGACCGGGAGGCCGTCCGGGGGGATCTGGAGCGCGCCCAGGACCATGCCCTCGCTCGGGAGTTCCCCGGGGCGCGAGCGGGTCAGCGGAGGCCCCGCCTCCGTGCGCAGGCCGATGCGGTTCGAGGCCGCCGCCACCCGGTAGCGGGCCGACAGCAGCCGGGCCAGCGAGTCCCGGGTGAACCAGTCGGCCCGGGGCCCCAGCCGCAGCGGCAGCACCAGCTCGGCCGGCGCCCCCGGCAGCGGCGCGACGTCGGCCCCCGGCACCGGATCCGGGCCGGGCGGGCCGACCGGGAGGACCGTGCCCCCGGTCAGCGGCGGCGGGCCGAGCCCCGAGAGCAGGTCGGTCGCGCGGCTGCCCAGCACCGGCGGGACGCAGAACCCACCCCGCACCGCGAGGTAGCCGCGCAGGCCCGACTCCGCCCGGCCCACGTCCAGCTCCGCACCCGCCCGCAGCCGGACCGGCGCACCCCAGGCCGCCGGCCGCCCTGAGATCCGTACGGCACAAGGAGCCCCGGTGACGGCCACCGTCACCGCGGTCAGGGCCCGCAGGGTGACCCCGTCGAAGGTCGTCTCCAGGGTGGCGGCGCCGTCCGGGTTGCCCAGCAGCCGGTTGGCCAGGGCGTGCGCGGCCGTGTCCAGGGCGCCCGAGCGGGGCACGCCCAGGTGCGCGTACCCGGGGCGGCCCAGGTCCTGCACGGTCGTCAGCGCGCCCGGCCGCAGCACCAGCAGCCCGCTCACGCCCCCGCCTCCCTGAACCGCACCCGCACCCCGGGCGCGAACAGCGCCGCCGGCTCCCGCGCCGGGTCCCACAGCACGGCGTCGGTGGTGCCGATCAGCTGCCAGCCGCCGGGGGAGGAGCGCGGGTACACCCCCGCGTACTCCCCGGCCAGCGCCAGCGAGCCCGCCGGGACGGCCGTACGGGGCGTGGCGCGGCGGGGCAGGCGCAGCCGTTCCGGGAGGCCGGTCAGGTAGCCGAAGCCGGGCGCGAACCCGCAGAAGGCCACCCGGAAGACGATCCCCCCGACCAGCCCCGGCACCTCCCCGGGCGTCACCCCCCAGGCCCCGGCCACCTCCGCGAGGTCCGGCCCGTCGTACCGCACCGGGACGGTGACCAGCGGCCCCTCGGACTCCGCGAGCGGCGCCACCTCCCAGCCCGCGATCCGCGCCGCCAGCGCCGCCGGCCGCGCCACCCCGTCCAGCAGGACGGTCCGCGCGGCCGGCACCACCTCCCGTACGGGGCCCAGCTCGCCCGCGTCCCGGCGGCGCAGCAGCTCGGCGTGCAGGGCGGCCACCTCGGCGGCGGTGTCGACCTCGACCAGCAGCGCCGCGTCCCCGACCAGCAGCGTCCTCACGCGAAGGCCTCCACCCGGATCCCGGCCCCGGCCAGCGCCGCCCGCACCCGCCGGGCCAGCTCCGCCGCGCCCGGGGTGTCCCCGTGCACGCACAGCGAGCGGGCCGCCACCGCGATCCGGCTCCCGTCGGCGGCCGCCACCGCCCCGTCGGCGGCCATACCCACCGCCCGCGCCACCACCGCGTCCGGGTCGTGCACCACCGCCCCCGGCTCCCCGCGCGGCACCAGCGTCCCGGCCGGGGTGTACGCCCGGTCGGCGAAGGCCTCCGGTACGGCCGCGAGCCCGGCCTCCCCGGCGGCGGCCAGCAGCAGCGACCCGGGCAGCCCCAGCACCGGCAGCCCGGCCTCCCCGGCGGCGAGCCGGACGCCGGCCACGACCGCCGCCGCCTGCCCCGCGTCGTGGACCGTGCGGTTGTACAGCGCGCCGTGCGGCTTCACGTACGCCACCCGGGACCCGGCCGCCCGCGCGAACACCTCCAGCGCCCCGATCTGGTAGGCGACCTCGTCCGCCAGCTCCTGCGGCGGCACGTCCATCGCCCTGCGCCCGAAGCCCGCCAGATCGCGGTACGAGACCTGCGCGCCGATCCGTACGCCGCGCGCGGCGGCCCGCTCGCAGACGCGGCGCATGATCGACGGATCGCCCGCGTGGAAGCCGCAGGCCACGTTCGCGCTCGTGACGACCGACAACAGCGCCTCGTCGTCGGTCAGCGTCCACCGGCCGAAGCCCTCGCCCAGGTCGGCGTTGAGGTCGATCGCGGCCGGGGGAGGTGTGATCATGGAAGCCATGCCGCGAGCGTAGATCAGGGCACGCGCGCACCTCCACGACGGCGGGGACGATCCGGCCGAACCATGCCGTTTGGGATGTTGTCCGTGTCACCGCCTAGTCTTTCCGTCGTGACTCTCCCCGCCCCGGCGAAGACCCTTCCGTCCCCGGCGCCGGGCCCCGCCGCCGACGAGGGCCTGGCCCGGCGGCTGCGCGCCCTCGCCTGCACCGCCCCGCTGCACGACCTCGACGTACGCAAGGCCAATCTGGCCGGCGAGTACGGGGTCTACGCCATGGCGGAGGTCGCGCTGTCCGCGATCGACCTCGTCACGCTCACCATGGACTTCGACACCGGCGCCGACCACGAGCAGATGGTGACCCGGCTGCTGCCGCGCGTCGCCGCCCAGGCCCCGCAGCGCCCGGCCGCCGAACACGAGCGGGTCGCGCGCTGGGTGCTGGAGAACCTGATCAACGTGGGCAGCGTGGACCGCGGCTTCCGCGCGATCTACGGCACCTTCGGCCCCGACGGCGTGTACGTGCGCCGGGACTACGACTTCAAGCTGATCGAAGAGGTCCCGGGCCACGGCGGCGCCGTCTACCTGCGCACCACGGACGAGGCCGTCAACGTCCTCGTCGGCGCCCTGGACACCGACGTCACCAGCGCCCAGATCGCCGCCGAGGTCAAGCTGGAGGTGCTGATCAGCCGCGGCCGGCTCGCGGACGCGCAGCTCGCCGCCGAGCAGGCCCGCTACCGCACCGTGCAGTACGCGGAGACGCTGCGCCGCACGCTGGACGCGACGCGGCGCAACGTCCGCGCGGTGGACTGGCTCCAGGCCGTGCCGGACATGATCGCCGAGGCCCTCGACCACGTCGCCGACCGCTACCGGCACGAGAACGCGATCCTCACCAACATCCGCAAGGCCCGCGACGAGGCGGAGGACCCCGACAACAAGCGGCGCGCCGCCGAGCTCGTCGACATCGTCAAGGACTGCATCCGCCGCCACACCCAGCTCCAGTCCCGGCTGCTGGACGCCGGCCCGCTCTTCCGCGCCGAACAGGACCGGCAGGCTTTCGCCGCGCCCGCCGCGCGCTCCGGCATCGACCTGTACGGGCAGCTCGTGGCCCCGCTGCTGCCGCTGCCACTGGAGCACGCCACCCGGGTCACCGACGCCTTCTTCGCGGCGGGCACCGGGCTGCGCACGCCCGTCTCCGTGCGGGTCGGCGACCTGGTGGAGATCCTGCTGACCCCGCCGGTGGAGCGGGAGCACCTCGGCGCGGAGATGCCGGAGCCCGACCTCATCGCCACTCCGGACGACAGCCGCTTCAGCGAGGAGCAGCTCACGGCGGCGACCCGGCTGCTGGACCTCCCGCACGACGCCCCCCGCCGGCTGTCCGGGCTGCTCGCCGAGGCGCGGCGCGCGGACGCCGAGCTGCCGTACCTGGTGGCGCTGCTGGCCGTGCACGCGGCGAGCCCGGCCGTGGGGACGGCGTACCGGCAGGGCGAGGAGCGGATGCTGTTCGCGGTGGACGACGGCACGGAGCTGGACGACCCGGAGTTCGGCGGCGCGGACCTCATCGTCGGCACCGCCCTCCTGGACGCCGCCGGCATGGCCGCGGCCCGCGCGGAGCCGTCATGACCGGCTCCCTCCCGCATGGGCCCGCCGCCCGGCGGGTCGACACCGCCCGGCGTCGGCCCCAGGAGCCGGGCCCCGCCTGGACCGGAACCCCTGAGGGCGGCACCCCCCGCACCCGGACCCCGGGTAGCCGCACCACCCGCACCCGCACCCGCACCACTCGCACCCGCACCCGCACCACCCGTACCGCCGAGGAGAGCCACCCGTGAGCGACCACCGCGCCGAGTACACCGCGTGGAGCGAGGGGCAGCCCGCGTGGAGCGAGCCCGACGCGCCGGCGGGCCCCGTCGCGCCCGCCCCCGCAGGGGTGACGCCCGCCGACGCCGCCGACGCGGCCCGGCTCGTCGCCTTCGGGCTCCAGCCGAAGCTGCTGCCCGCCCGCGACGCGGAGTACGCCGAACTGCTGCGCCGCTACCGCGAGGAGCCCGCCTTCGGGCGGCTCGCCGACGCCGTCGCCACCGGCCTCGGCCTCGTCGTGCTGGAGGTGTCCCCCCGGGCCGGGATGGCCGTCGCCGCCGGCGAGGACTCCGTCTTCGCCGTCCGCATGGGCGACTACGCCCGCCGCACCGCCGCCGACGGCGGCGACCGGTTCCTGCACGGCCTCGCCCACCTCGCCGTCGCCGCCCTCGCCTTCCCCCGCCCCGAGGACCTCGCCGACGACGGCTACATCGGCCGGATCACCGTCAACGGCGTCGACTCCTTCGTCCGGCAGACCTGCCGCCGCCTGGAGGAGCGCGCCGAGGAACTCGGCGAGAACACCGACCCCGCCACCGACGCCCCCGGCCTGGAGGCCGCCTGGCGGGTCTACGCCCGCCGCAGCGCGACCGGCGCCACCAAGGACGCTCGCCGCCTGGCCGGTTCCACCACCGGCATCGTCGGCAAGGCCGCCGCCTTCCTCACCGAATCCGGCTTCCTCCAGCGCACCGGCGACGACGCCGGCGGCACCTACCGCACCACCCCCCGCTACCAGCTCCAGGTCCGCGACATGGCGGGCAGCGCGGCCATGGCCGAACTCCTCGAACTGGGCGTGGTCCCCGTCGGCGACGGCACCGCCACCCTCCTGCCGCCGCCCGAGGGCGACGACCTGGAGCTCGCCGCCGACGCCGGCCTGCCCTTCCACGCCTGAGCCCGGCCCGAGCACCGATCCCCGTACGCACCACGAGAGACCGCGAGAACCCGCCGCCATGTACGAGCTGTCCCGGATCCGCCTCTACTCCATCGGGCCCGCCGGCGCACGCTACGCCGACACCGTGCTCGACCTGCGCGGAGTGGGCGAGCCGGTGCCCCACCCGGCGCCCGCCCAGGCGGAGTTCTTCGAGGACGAGCCCACCGGGCCGCCCCGGCGCCCCGCACCGGCGGGCGTGCTCTTCCTGGAGAACGGCGGCGGCAAGTCCGTCCTGCTCAAGCTGATCTTCTCGGTGATGCTCCCGGGCCACCGCAACACCCTCGGCGGCGCCAGCTCCGGCGTGCTGCGCAAGTTCCTGCTCGCCGACGACTGCGGCCACGTCGCCCTGGAATGGCAGCACACCCAGACCGGCGAGTGCGTCGTCGTCGGCAAGGTCAGCGAATGGCGCGGTCGGCAGGTCTCCAACGACCCCCGCAAGTTCGCCGAGGCCTGGTACTCCTTCCGCCCCGGCCCGGGCCTGAGCCTGGACAGCCTCCCCGTCGCCGAGGCCACCTCCGTACGCCCGCCCGTCGAAGGCGCCTCCGGCGCCCAGGGCCGCCGCCGCACCATGAAGGGCTTCCGCGACGCCCTCACCGAGGCCGGCAAGGCCTACCCGCACCTGGAGGTGGTCTGGGAGGAGATCCACGACCGCTGGAACGAACACCTCACCGAACTCGGCCTCGACCCCGAACTCTTCCGCTACCAGCGCGAGATGAACGCCGACGAGGGCGAGGCCGCCGGCCTCTTCGCGGTCAAGAAGGACTCCGACTTCACCGATCTGCTGCTGCGCGCCGTCACCGACACCCGCGACACCGACGGCCTCGCCGACCTGGTCCACGGCTTCGGCAACAAGCTGGGCCGCCGCGCCGAGCTGATGGCCGAACGCGACTTCACCGCGGGCTCCGTGGACCTCCTCACCCGCATCGTGGAGGCCGCCGGGACCCGCTCCCGGCTGCGCGACGTCCACGCGGGCGCCGAACGCCGCACCCGCACCCTCGCCCGGCGCCTGTCCGCGCGCGCCGCCGAGGAACGCGGTCGCGCCGCCGACCTCGCCCAGCGGGTCACCGGTGCCGCCCACGAGGTCACCGCCGCCGAGGCGCAGCGCACCCGCAGCGCCGCCGTCTCCGCCGAACTCGCCTACCGGCACGCCTCGCTTGCCCTGACCGTCGCCGACAAGGCCGCCGCCGCGCAGCGCCGCGAACTCCTCGAAGCGCGCACCCTGCACTCCGCCTGGCAGGCCGCCGAGACCGTACTGCGCCACCGGGCCGCCGCCGACCGCTCCGCCCGGGTCGCCGCCGCCATCCGGGAGGCCGAGCGGGACGCCGCCCCGGCCCTCGCCGCGCGCGCGAGCGCCGCCGGCGAGCTGGTACGGGCCCTGCACACCGCCGCCGAGCACGGCGAACGCCTCGCCAACGAGGAGGAGGAGCGTTCCGCCGGCCTCCAGGACATCGGCGAGAGCGCCCACCGCGACGCCACCGCCGCCGCGACCGCCGCCCAGCGCGCCCGCAGCGAGGCCGAACACCTGCGGGCCCGCCTCGCCGAGGTCGAGCAGGAGACCGCCGAGGCCGTCACGGCGGGCTGGCTCGACGACACCGCCCCCGACGCCGACCCCGCCCGCGCCGCGCTGGCCGCCAGCGACGCCGAGAAGGCCGCCGTCGCCGCCTGGGACGAGGCCCGCGAGGCCGCCCGGGCCGCCGCCGACACCGCCCGCGAGGCCGCCGCCGCCGAATCCCGCGCCGAACTCACCGCCGCCCGCGCCGCCGACGCCGCGGACGCCGCGGAAGCCGCCCACGCCGCCGAGGAGCGGGCGGCCGCCGCCCTGGCCGCCGCCCCGCGCCTCGCCGAGCTGCTGGGCCTCCCGTCGGCCCCCGACACCTTCCTGCCGCGTCCGCGCGCGGGGACCCAGCCCCAGCCGGACACCGGCGCGCCGGGCGCGCCCGGCGGGCAGCCGGACCCCTCCCGCGCCGCCGCCCAGGGCTCCGGCCAGGCCACCGACCGGCCCGGCGCGGCCCCCGCCGCCACCGCGGCCCCCGGCACCCTCACCGTCGCCGACCTCGACCGGGGCTCCGACGAACTGCTGCGGCTGCTGGCCGACACCGTCGGCTCCGCCGAACGCCAGCTCTTCGAGCTGCGCACCGCCGCCGCCGACGACGCCCGCATCCTCGGCGCCCTCGGCGACGGCGGCCTGCTGCCGCCCGGCCCCGACGTGCTGGCCACCGTCGAGTACCTCGGTGAGCACGGCATCCCGGCCCTGCCCGGCTGGCGCTACCTCGCCCAGTCCGTGGACCCCGCCGACCACGCCGCGGTCCTCGCCGCCCGCCCCGAACTCGTCGACGGCGTCGTCATCACCGACCCCGACACCCACCAGCGGGCCCGCGAGGTGCTCTCCGCCGCCGCGCTGCTGCCCCGCTCCACCGTCGCGGTCGGCACCGCCGCCGCGCTGCTGGCCCCCGTACCGCCGGCCGGGGACGACGCATCCGGCGGCGGCGGTATCTTCATCGTTCCGCCGAACCCGGCCATGCACGACGAGCACGCCGCCGACGAGGAGCGCCAGGCGCTGCGCGCCCGGGCCACCGCCCGCGACACCGAGATCCGCGAGCTGGCCGCCCGGCTCTCCGGTGACCGCGAACTCGCCGCCCGCCTCGCCTCCTGGCGCACCGGCTGCCCGCCCGGCCGGCTCGCCGAGCTCGCGGAGCACGCCGCCGCCGCCCGGTCGTTCGCCGAGGAGGCCGACGCCGAGCTGGCGGAGGCCCGTACCGTACGCGCCGAGGCCGACGAGGCCGCCGCCGACGCCACCCGGGTCCGCGACGAGCGCCAGGACACCGCCCAGCGCGCCCGCCGCACCGCCGACCTGCTCTCCGGCCTCGCCCACCGGCTGCGCGAGCGCTCCGGCTGGCAGGCCCGGGTCCGCGAACTCGCCGAGGAGGCCGCCGAGTCCGAGGCCCGCGCCGAAGCCTGCCTGGACCGGGCCCGCGCCGCCGACGAGGACCGCCGCGCCGCCCAGCGGGCCGCCGACGACGCCCGCCGCACCGCCCGCGCCCTGCGCGCCGAACGCGCCGAGATCGCCGGCGCCCCCGACCGGCTCCCCGACGAGGACGCCCCGCGCGCCCCGCTGCCGGACCTCCGCGAGGCCTACCGCGCCGCCTCCCGCCTCTACGAGAAGGTCGGCGTCGGCGCCGACCTGCGGGCCGAACAGGCCCGCGCCGAAAGCGACGAGAGCGCCGCCCTCGCCGAACTCGACCGCCTCACCAACAAGGTCCGCACCCGCGCCGCCCAGCTCCTCGAAGGCACCGACGGCGCCGACGGCCCCTCCCGCCAGGCCGCCGCCGCCCGCGCCGAGGCCCTCGTACAGATGCTGGAATCCCGGGCGTCCACCGCCAGCGAACAGCTCGGCCGGCTGCGCGGCGAGGCCGAACGGCACGCCCCCGCCGAGGGCGACGCCCACACCGAGCTGCCCGAGGAACTGGTCCCCGCCGACGTCGAACAGGCCCAGGGCCTGCTGCGCACCGCCACCGCACAGCTCGCCGCGCACTCCGCCGCCGTGGAGTCCGCCCGGGCCGCCCACGGCGACCTGCTGCGCGCCCACCGCACCGCCGAGGACGGCGCCGGCGGCTTCGAGGAGACCGCCGCCCTCCTGCGGGACCTGCTGCGCGACCACAGCCACCCGGAGGACGAGCAGGAGCCGGTGGCCCACCCGGGCAGCCTTGAGGAGGCCCGCCGGTCCGCCACCGAGGCCCGCCGCTCCCTGCGCGCCTGCGCGGCCGACCTCTCGGCCGCCGAGTCCGCCGTACGGGAGGCGAGCGACGTCCTCGTCCGGCACGCCAACGCCACCCGCTACGAGCAGGTACGCACCCCCGCGCGCCAGCAGATCCGCGAACTGCCCGCCTCCGCGCTGCCCGAGCACGCCGCCGCCTGGGCCACCGCGTTCGCGCCCCGGCTGCGCGTCCTGACCGACGAGCTCGCCCAGTTGGAGCGCAACCGCGACAGCATCGTGGACCGGCTGCGCGGACTCGTCGAATCCGCCCTGGCCACCCTGCGCTCCGCGCAGCGCCTGTCCCAGCTGCCCGAAGGCCTGGGGGAGTGGTCGGGGCAGGAGTTCCTGCGGATCCGCTTCGAGGAGCCCGACCAGGCCACCCTCACCGAGCGGCTCGGCGAGGTCATCGACGAGGCCACCCGCGCGGCCGTGAAGAAGAACAGCGCCGCCTCCTTCGGCGAGGGCCGCCGCGACGGCATGTCCCTGCTGCTGCGGGGCGTCCAGGCGGCGCTGGAGCCCAAGGGCATCTCGGTGGAGATCCTGAAGCCGGACGCGGTGCTGCGCGCCGAGCGGGTGCCGGTCGGGCAGATGGGCGACGTCTTCTCCGGCGGGCAGCTGCTCACCGCCGCCATCGCGCTCTACTGCACGATGGCGGCACTGCGCAGCAACGACCGCGGGCGCGACAAGCACCGCCACGCGGGCACCCTGTTCCTGGACAACCCGATCGGCCGCGCGAACGCCACCTACCTGCTGGAGCTCCAGCGGGCCGTCTCGGACGCCCTCGGCGTGCAGCTGCTGTACACGACGGGCCTGTTCGACACCACGGCGCTCGCCGAGTTCCCGCTGGTCATCCGGCTGCGCAACGACGCCGACCTGAGGGCGGGCCTGAAGTACATCAGCGTCGAGGAACACCTGCGGCCGGGGCTGCCCCAGCCGCAGCGTTCGCCGGAGGGGGAGACCATCCACGGGGAGATCACGGCGACCCGGATGTTCCGCCGCTCCTGACCGCTCGCCGCCGGCGGCCCACCGGTCACCGACGCGGCGGCCGTCACCACGGCCGCCGCCCCGGGCCGGCCGTGCTGCTGGGTTCGGACAGGACCCCGTACCGCTGGTTCCACATCTGCCGGGTGATCCACACGTCCAGCACCGCCCAGGTGGCCACCACCGTCCCGGCTATGCCGATGAACACCATCGGGACGGCCAGCCAGGAGCCGGTGACCGCGAGGAAGAAGGTGACGGTGGCCTCCGTCAGGGTCACCGCCACCACCAGCAGCGCCCGCACCGCCGAGGCCCGTACGGGGTCCGGCATGCGGTACCGGCGGGCCGGCTCCTCCACCCACAGGCCCCGTCCGGCCGCGCCGCCCTCTTCGTACATCCTCATGGTCCGCTCACTTCCCGCCGCGCGGCCCGCCATGCCCGCCCGTGCCCTCGTCCTGTCAGACGCGCGGGGGGCCTCGGAGATTCCCGCATCGCGGACACCGCGAAGATCGCGGAACGAAGAATTCCAGCCATCCATTCAAATGCCGGTACGCATACCTCACCGTGTGCCATCTGCCGCGTATCGGGCGGGACGTGACCGGAACTATCGGACAACTCGTGATCTTCGTCGGGGAGTCCGGCCGAAAACGTCCGGACACGCCTTCGAAGCCGCTCCACGGCAGTAGTAGGCTCACGCCGTTTAAATGACGGAACACCGATCCCCGCCAAGGGGGTTGAGCTGGGGGAGGCTGGGGAGGCCATGCGCTTTCGCGGGAAGTCCATCCGCCGGAAGATCGTGGCGTTGCTCTTGGTGCCGCTCGTCTCCCTGACCGCCCTCTGGGGCTTCTCCACGGTCATCACCGGCCGGCAGGCGATCCAGTTGCTCGACGTCGCGTACGTCATCGACAAGGTCGGCTACCCGATCGAGGACGTCGTCCGCGTCATCCAGAAGGAACGCCGCCAGACCCTGGTCGTCATCGGCGACCCGCGCTCCGCCGCCGCGACCGCCGAACTCACCAAGAGCCGCACCGCCACCGACACCGTGGTCCGCGAGATCAGCGCGAACGCCGTAGACCCCGAGGTCGTCGACGAGCTCAGCCCCCAGGCCCGGAGCCGGCTGAACTCCATCCTCGAAGCCTTCCGCGGCATCACGGCGCTGCGCCGCTCCGTCGACGGCGGCTCCCTCGACCCGGGCCAGGCCCTGGAGCTCTACAGCCGGCTCGTGGACCCCTGCTACGAGTTCCTGATGAACCTCCACGCCCTGGAGAACGTGGAGATGGACAAGCAGGGCCGCGCCCTCGTCGGCATCACCCGCGCCCGCGAGTCCCTCTCCCGCGAGGACGCGGTCATCGCCGCCGGCCTCGCCGCCCGCAACATCGCCGCCCCGGACGTCCGGCACGTCTCCGACCTCGTCGCGGGCCGCGTCCTGCTGTACGAGTTCAACCTCGCGATCCTCCCGGCCGACGACCGCGAGCTCTTCGAGCAGTACTGGCAGGGCCCGGAGAGCAAGGCGCTGCGCGACGCGGAGGAACGGTTCATCGCCGCGGGTCCGGGCAAGAACCCGCGCGGCGTCACCGCCGCCCAGTGGGACGAGGCCGCCGGCAAGGTCCTCGACGACCTCGCCGCCATGGGCACCGCCGCCGGCGACCGCTACCAGAAGCGCGTCAAGCCGGTCGCGATGGGCGTCCTCGTCCAGGCCGCCGTCGCCGGCGTCCTCGGCTTCATCGCCCTCGCGGTCTCCCTCGTCCTGTCCGTCCGCATCGGCCGCGACCTCATCCGCGACCTCTCCCGCCTGCGCAAGGACGCCCACGAGGCCTCCGGCGTCCGCCTGCCCGGCGTGATGCGCCGCCTCGCCGCCGGCGAGACCGTCGACGTGGAGACCGAGGCCCCCCGCCTCGAATTCGAGAAGGACGAGGTCGGCCAGGTCGCCCTGGCCCTCAACAGCCTCCAGCGCGCCGCCGTCGAGGCCGCCGTCAAACAGGCCGAACTGCGCCGCGGCGTCTCCGAGGTGTTCGTCAACCTCGCCCGCCGCAACCAGGTGCTCCTGCACCGCCAGCTGACCCTCCTCGACACCATGGAGCGGCGCACCGAGGACACCGAGGAACTCGCCGACCTCTTCCGCCTCGACCACATGACCACCCGCATGCGCCGCCACGCCGAAGGCCTGGTGATCCTCTCCGGCGCCGCGCCCTCCCGCCAGTGGCGCAAGCCCGTCCAGCTGATGGACGTCGTACGGGCCGCCGTCGCCGAGGTCGAGGACTACGAGCGCATCGAGGTGCGCCGGCTGCCGCGGCTGGGCATCGAGGGACCGGCCGTCGCCGACGTCACCCACCTCATCGCCGAACTGCTGGAGAACGCCACGGTGTTCTCGCCCCCGCACACCGCCGTCCAGGTCCACGGCGAACGCGTCGCGAACGGCTTCACCCTGGAGATCCACGACCGGGGCCTCGGCATGAACGCGGAGGCGCTCCTCGACGCGAACCTGCGGCTCGCGGAGACCCCCGAGTTCGAACTCTCCGACACCGACCGCCTCGGCCTGTTCGTGGTCAGCCGCCTCGCGCGCCGCCACGGCGTCAAGGTCGTCCTCCAGCCCAGCCCGTACGGGGGCACCACCGCGGTGGTCTTCCTCCCCGTCGAGCTCCTCACCGAGGCCCCCGACACCAACGGCACCGGCATCCGGCTGGACGGCCTCAAGGCCGCGAAGGGCGTCCGGGCCGCCAAGGGCGTACCCGGGCTCGTCGGCGCCCAGGGGGCCAAGGCCGTCAAGGTCGGCCCCGCCGTCGGCCCCGCCGGGCGCTCGGTGCCCGCCGCCCGCCCGCTGCCCATGGGCGTGCTGAACGGGCCGGTGGAGCCGGAGGTCCCGGCCGGTGCGCCCGGCCTGGACGGGCTGGCCGGCCTCGGCGACCCCGTCGGCCTCGACGAGGTCGCCACCGGCATCCCCGGCCTCTCCGGCGTCGGCGGCCGGCCGCCCATGGCCACCCTGGACGACGAGACCCCGCCCGGCGGCATCTCGCGCGACGCCCTGCTGGGCCTGCGCGCAGCGGACCGCCCGCACGGCGACCGGCACCCCGAGCAGGGCGGCTGGAAGGGCGACCGCATCGGCGACCGCAGCGCGGACCGCCACCGCGACTGGGAGCGGGGCCGCGAGGCCGCCGCCGAGGCCGAGGGCGGCCGTACGCGGACCCGCGCGGGCGAGCGCGAGCGCGGCCGGGAGCCGCTGGCCCCCACCGGCCCGGTCCGCGTCGAGCGCTCCCGCCCCGAGGCGGCCCGCGCGGAGGCCCCCCGCACCGGGGGCACCGTCCCGCTGCCCCGCCGGCGCCCCACCCCGACCCTGGTCGCGGAGCACGGCCGCCGCGTGGACCCCCGGCCCGCGCCGGGCGGTGAGCCCCGTACCGCCCCCGGGGACGCCGCGGAGCCCCGTAACGCGCCCGCGGCGCCCACGGCCGGACCCGGCGGGCTGCCCCGGCGCGTCCGGCAGGCCAACCTGGCGCCCCAGCTGATGAACGCCCCGGCCCCCGCCGAGGCGCAGACCCCCGACCGGCCGCTGACCGACCGCGACGCGGAGGACGTGCGCACCCGCATGTCCGCGCTCCAGCGGGGCTGGACGGCGGGCCGCGACGCACACGCACGGCAGCAGTCCGAGGCCGAGGCCGGCACCCCCGCCGCCGACGGTCCCGCGCACGAGAACGAAGGGGACGGTCGATGACCGCACCGCAGACCGGAAACGACACCCGGGGCCGCGGCTCCGGCCCGCTCAACTGGCTCCTGGACGAACTCGTCGACAAGGTGGCCAGCATCCGCAAGGCGGTGGTGCTCTCCGGCGACGGCCTGCCCACCGGCAGCTCCAAGGACCTGACCCGCGAGGACAGCGAGCACCTGGCGGCCGTGGCCTCCGGCTTCCACAGCCTGGCCAAGGGCGTGGGCCGGCACTTCGAGTCGGGCCGGGTCCGCCAGACGGTGGTGGAGCTGGACGAGGCGTTCCTGTTCGTCATGGCCGCCGGCGACGGCAGCTGCCTGGCCGTTCTGTCCGACGCCGACTCCGACGTCGGCCAGGTCGCGTACGAGATGACGCTGATGGTCAAGCGCGTCGGCGACCACCTGGCGACCGCCCCACGCACCGGGCTGCCAGCCGGAGGGTGAGACGGAAGGCATGAGCGATCCAGGCCAGGACCACCCCGCCGACACCCCAGGCATCCCCGGCACCCCAGGTATCCCACGCATCGCAGGTGTACCGGGCACCCCGGGAGCCCCGGGGGCCCTGCCCGAGGCCGGCCACCCGCACTGGTTCGACGACGAGGCGGGTCCCGTCGTACGCCCGTACGCCATGACCCGCGGCCGGACCAGCCACGCCGGCCAGCACCGGCTCGACCTGATCGCGCTCGTCGTCGCCGAACCGGCGGCCGACGATCCGGTCTGGGACCTGACCCTGTCCCCGGAGCACGCCCACATCCTCGGGCTGTGCCGGGAACGCCCCCAGTCCGTCGCGGAGCTCGCCGCGGAGCTGGACCTCGCCATCGGCGTCGTCCGGGTCCTGATCGGCGACCTCGTCGCCGACGAACTGGTCCACGTGACCCGGCCGGTACCCCCGGCCGAACTGCCCGATGAATCCATTCTGCGTGAGGTGATCGATGGCCTTCGGGCGCTCTAGCCGCACCGGCGCGATGCATGCCGTGTCGCCGGTCGAGCCGCTGACCCTGAAGATCCTGGTCGCGGGCGGCTTCGGGGTGGGCAAGACCACCCTGGTCAGCGCGGTGAGCGAGATCCGCCCGCTGCGGACGGAGGAACGGCTCTCCGAACCGGGGGCCGCCGTCGACGACACCGGGGGAGTGGAGGGCAAGCGCACCACCACCGTGGCCATGGACTTCGGCCGCATCACCCTGCGCGAGGACCTGGTGCTCTACCTGTTCGGCACGCCCGGACAGGACCGCTTCTGGTTCCTGTGGGACGAGCTGGCGCAGGGCTCCCTCGGCGCGGTGGTGCTGGCCGACACCCGCCGCCTCGCCGACTGCTTCGCCGCCATCGACTACTTCGAGCGGCGCGGCATCCCCTTCGTCGTCGCGGTCAACTGCTTCGACGGCGCCGACCGCCACCCGGTGGTCACCGTACGCGAGGCGCTCGACCTCGACCCGGAGGTGCCGGTCCTGCTCTGCGACGCCCGCGACCGCGAATCCGTCAAGGACGTGCTGGTCGGGGTGGTGGAACACGCCATGTCCCTGGCCCGCGCCCGCCGCAGCGGCCTCGGAGCCTGAACCGCCCCGCACGGAGGCGGCCCGTACCCCCGCCGACTGGGGTACGGGCCGCAGCTCTCATGGGGGGATCCGGGGTCCCGTCGCGGGCGGGACCGTGGGGAGAGTGTGAACCCGCCGCCCGGGGCCGTCAAGCATCCCGGCAACAGCGCCGGTTCACGGGCCTGCGCCCGGTCGGGCCCGGTGGTGTGTCCGGCGGACTCGTGGCGGCCGCCCCGGAGCGGCGGCTGCCCTCAGCGCACCGCCACGACGGCCGAGCCGTGACCGAACAGCCCCTGGTTCGCGGTGATCCCGGCCCGGGCCCCCGCCACCTGCCGCGCCCCGGCCGTACCCCGCAGCTGCCACGTCAGCTCGCACACCTGGGCGATCGCCTGCGCCGGTACCGCCTCCCCGAAGGAGGCCAGCCCGCCGCTCGGGTTCACCGGCACCCGGCCGCCCAGCGCGGTCGCCCCCTTCCGCAGGAGTGCGGCCCCCTCGCCCTCGGCGCACAGCCCGATGTCCTCGTACCACTCCAGTTCCAGGGCGGTCGACAGGTCGTACACCTCCGCCAGCGACAGGTCCTCGGGCCCCAGCCCCGCCTCCTCGTACGCGGCCCGTGCGATCGAGGCCCGGAAGGACCCGGCCGCCGGGGCGACCGCCGCCGTCGAGTCGGTCGCGATGTCCGGCAGGTCCAGCACGGTACGCGGATACGTGGGGGTCACCGTCGACACCGCCCGGATCCGCACCGGGTCCGCCGCCCCGCGCGCCCGCGCGAAGTCCATGCTGGCGAGCACCAGCGCCGCGCCCCCGTCGGAGGTCGCGCAGATGTCCAGCAGCCGCAGCGGATCGGCCACCACCGCCGAGGCCGCCACCTCCCCGGCGGTCACCGCCTTGCGGTAGCGGGCGTTCGGGTTGAGCGCCCCCGCCGCCGAGTTCTTCACCTTGACCCGCGCGAAGTCCTCACCGGTGTCCCCGTACAGGGCCATCCGGCGGCGGGCGTACAGCGCGAAGTACGCCGGGTTCGTCGCGCCCAGGATCCGGAAGCGCAGCCAGTCCGGATCGTCGGGCCGCTCACCCCCGGCCGGGGCGAAGAACCCCTTCGGCGCGGCGTCGGCCCCCACCACCAGCACCACGTCCGCCAGCCCCGCCAGGATCTGGGCCCGGGCCGCCCCGATGGCCTGCGCCCCCGACGCGCAGGCCGCGTACACGCTGGTCACCCGCGCGCCCTGCCAGCCGAGCGCCCGCGCGAAGGTGGCCCCGGCGACGTAACCCGGATAACCGGAGCGCACGGTGTCCGCCCCGACCACCGACTGGACGTCCGTCCACTCCAGTCCGGCGTCGGCCAGCGCCGCCCGGGCGGCGGCCCGCCCGTACTCGACGAAGCCGCGCCCCCACTTCCCCCACGGGTGCATGCCGGCCCCGAGCACGGCGACATCTGCGTCGCGCGCGCTCACCGCCCGTCTCCCACCGGCTGGAAATGCCAGGTCAGCCAGCTGGTGCCGGCCTCCTCGTACAACACCCCGGGGACCGCCTCGACCTCCATGCCGACCGCCAGGTCCGCCACCGTCACCCCGGGCGCCGCCTGCCCGAGCACGACCATCCCCTCCGCCTCCAGCTCCACCGCGACGAGCGTGTACGGCTCCCAGGGCACGGCCGGATCCGACACGTACGGGGCGGGCGGCCGGTAGCGGCCGTCGGTGTAGGACCAGACCCGGCCGCGCGGGGAGAGCGGCACCTCGGCCGGCTCACCGCCGCCGGGGCAGTGCGGATTGCGGCAGTACGCGTCCTCGCGCGGGAAGAACACCGCCGTACAGGCGGAACACCGGGTGCCGAGCAGGCGGAAGCCGCCCGCCGCGCCCGGCTCGGTGAACCACCCCTGGACCACGGGTGTGCGTGTGCGTTCCAAGACCCCTCCCGGACAGCGTGAATCGACGTCGGGCAGCAGGTACCTGACGAAGCGTCAGAAGTCTGCCACGGCGGGCGCCGGGGGTCACCGGTTCGCGCCGGGCCACTTCCGGCGGTCCGGTCCGGCTCCGCGTCCCGCCTATCCGGTGCGAGGAACGTCATACGGGCCCGCTCCTCACGGCCGCCCGGCCGCGACGGACACCGGAACGTCGAACTCCGCGTCGGGGAAGGGCTCCGGCCACAGCGTGAAGTGCCACCACTCCTCGGGCAGGTTGACGAACCCCTGTGCTCCGAGCGCGTCCAGCAACCGCCGCCGGTTCTCCCGCGCGGGCGCCGCGGTACCCGGGGCGTCCGTGTGCGAGGCCGGGCCGAAGAAGTCGAACGCCGTCCCCATGTCCAGCTCCCGCCGGGCGGGCAGCGCCACCAGCGTCACGTCGACCGTACTGCCCCGGCTGTGCGCCGACTTCGCGGCGATGTACCCCTCCGCGATCAGCCGGGACTTGTCCACCTCCGGGTAGTGCTCCGCCTTCGCCACCGGGTCGTCCGGCTCCCCGGCCCACCGCACGAACCGGTCCACCGCCCGCCGCGGCCGGTAGCAGTCGTACACCTTCAGCGCGTACCCGCCGCGCAGCAGCTCCCGCTGCGCCCGCCGCAGCGCCTCGGCCGCCGGCCGGGTGAGCAGGCACACGGGCTCCGCGTACCCGTCGACCACGGCCCGGGTGAAGTTCCGCGTCCCGGCGTAGCGCATGTCCTCGCCCACGCTCGGATCCACGTCCCGCAGCGCCGCGAAGCCCGGCAACCGCCGCCCGTCACCTCCCGGACGGCCCTGCGCGCCCGCCGGGGGCGGCAGCAGCCCGGCCAGTACCAACGCCCCGACCACCAGCATCCGCATGCCCCCCGGCATACCATCCCCGCATGCCGGCACAGCTGAAGGACTCGCACTGCTCCACCTGCGGAGCGCCGTTCGACACCGCCTCCTGGCCCCGTACGTGCGCCGGCTGCGGGGCCGTCGCCTACCGCAACCCGCTCCCCGTGGCGGTGGCCCTGCTCCCCGTCGAGGACGCCTGCGGCACCGGCCTGGCCGTCATCACCCGGACCATCGAACCCGCCCGCGGCGGCGTCGCCCTGCCCGGGGGGTTCATCGACTTCGGGGAGGACTGGCGGGAGGCCGTGGTCCGGGAACTGCGCGAGGAGACCGGCATCGAGGCCCCGGCCGAGGAGGTGGCGCTGGCCGACGTTCTCAGCTCCCCGGGCGGCCACCTGCTGGTCTTCGGCCTCCTCCGGCCCCGCCCGGCGGCCACCCTCCCGCCCCCGGCCCCGACCGAGGAAACGACGGGCTGGCACGTCCTGCACACCCCGGCGGAACTGGCCTTCCCCCTCCACACCCAGGCGGCCGCCACCTGGTTCGCGGGCCACTACACCTGACGGCCGGCCCCGGCGCCGACGGCGGCGTGGCCCGCGACGGCGGCCGGGAACGGCGACAGTCCCGCGCCCCTGCCGGGGCACGAGGCGACCACCCGCTCGCCGGGACCCGGCTCGGCGACCGCTTTCAAGGTGAACCCGTGCCGGACCGGAGCCGTCAGGACGTATACCGCGTCCGGCGCTGACCGGCCCGGCGGACGCCCCGCGTACCAGTCGGCCATCGCGCCCCAGGACCGCGTGGTCGCGACCCGGACGCCAGCGTTCCCGTGTCCGGACCGTGCCGACTACCCCGGCAGGCCCGGCAGCAGCGCCGCCAGCGCCCCGACGCCGATCACCGTCCCGGCGACGACTCCGCCCCGCGCCCAGAGCGCCCGCGCCGCCACCGGCCGCGCCCGCAGCCGCGCGCCCGCCAGCAGCGGCAGCACCGCGCACGCCACCGTCCACGCCCAGACCGGCCCGAAGCCCGGCAGGATCTGCGACCGGGTCCCGAGCCACCACTGCACGAGCAGCGCCGGTGGCGCCGACAGCGGAGCCACCAGTACCGCGAGCGCCACGGGCTCCGGCCAGGCGATCAGCCGGGCCGTCAGGCGGCCCAGCACCGCGAGCGGCTTGACCAGCAGCAGCCCGTGCAGGAAACCGGCCCCGACGGCGGCCACTCCGAGCAGCCCGAACTCCACCGGCGACCCGGCCGGAGCGCGCCCGGCCACCAGGAACAGCGCCCACACCGTGACCAGCTGCCAGGCCCCGACGACCTCCGCGCCCGGCGCCAGGTCCCATCGGCGCACTCCGCCGAGCACGCGTCGGTACGGTGCGTGCGGCCGCGCCGGGCTCGCCAAGACCATCACGGACCCCCTGTCAGATCAGTTCGACGGCACCCCACCGCCGCCCGGCAGGCTCCCGCCCCCACCTATGGCGCCGCTATAACGCCCCTTCAGCCATGCCTCCCGGTCTCACGGCCCCTTCAGCCCCCCCGGCCCCTTCAGGCATGCCCCCGATCCCACGGCCCCCTCAGCCCGCCCGGCTCCTCAGCCCGGCCCCCTCAGCCCCCCGACCCCCTCAGCGCCCACGGCCCTCCCGGCCGCCTCACACCCCCCGCACCCCCCGCACCTCCACCCCCCGCACCACCCCGCCCGCCTCGTCCTCCACCACCACCGCGTCCCCGGCCCACCGCACGGTGTACCGCTCGACCTCGCCCGACTCGAACCCCGGCCCGGGGTCCCGGATTACCACCCCGCCGCCGGTGCGGCCCCGCGCCGGGGCCCACGCCTCCAGGCCCACCGTCCCGTCCCCCCGCCGCACCGGCAGCACCGCCCCGGCCCGCGCCAGCACCGGCGTCCGCCCCGGCGGGGCGTCCAGCAGCACCTGCCCGGGCCCCTCGTGCGCCGCACCCGTCGCGGTGTCGTACCACCGCCCCCGCGGCAACCGCACCGCCCGCCGGTCCGCCCCGCACTCCAGCACCGGCGCCACCAGCAGCGCGTCCCCCAGCAGGAACGCGTCCTCGCAGTCCCGCAGCACCCGGTCCTCCGGCGCCCCCCACCACAGCGGCCGCACGTACGGCGCCCCCGTCCGCCGCGCCAGGTGGGCCAGCGTCACGAAGTACGGCCGCAGCCGCTCCCGCTCCGCCAGCACCTCCCGCGCCGCCACCTCCACCTCCGGCCCGAACTCCCACGGCTCGCGCCGCCCGGCCCACAGCGCCGAGTGCGTACGGAACAACGGCAGGTACGCCCCCAGCTGCAGCCACCGCAGGTACAGCTCCGGCGCCGGCGACCCGCCGAAGCCCCCCACGTCCGGCCCGGAGTACGGCACTCCGCACAGCCCGAGCCCCAACACCAGTGCCAGCGACGCCCGCAGCCCCTCCCACCCCGACTCCACGTCCCCGGACCACGTGCCCCCGTACCGCTGCATCCCCGCCCACCCCGACCGGGAGAACAGGAACGGCCGCTCGGCGGGCCGCAGCCGCGTCAGCCCCTCCCAGCCGGCCCGCGCCATCGCGAGCGCGTACACGTTGTGCGCGGCCCGGTGGTCCCCGCCCGCCCCCTCCAGCACGTGCCGCGCCGACCTCGGCAGCGTCGCATCCCCCCACGGCGCGAGCGACACCGGCTCGTTCATGTCGTGCCAGAACCCGGCGAAGCCCTGCGCGAGCCGCTCCCCGTACAGCCCGCCCCACCACTCCCGCACCGCCGGATCCGTGAAGTCCGGATACGCGCACTCACCCGGCCAGACCTCCCCCCGCACCTCCCGCCCCCGCGCGTCCCGTACGAACGCCCCCCGTTCCCCGACCGCCAGCCCCGCGGCGTGCACCGCGTCCCCCGCCTTCACCGCCGGGTCCACGATCGACACCAGCCGCACCCCGCCCGCCGCCAGCTCCGCCGCCAGCCCCGGAAGGTCCGGGAACGCCTCCCGGTCCACCGTGAACACCCGGTGCGCGTCGTAGTGGTCGATGTCCAGGTGTACGGAGGCCAGCGCCATCCCCCGCTCCGCGTACCCGGCCACCACCCGCCGGACCTCGGCCGCGCTCCCGAACCCCCAGCGCGCGTGCTGGTAGCCCAGCGCCCACTCCGGCGGCACCGCGGCCGCCCCCGTAAGCCCCGCCCACCCCTGGAGCACCCGCGCCGGCGTCCCCACCAGCACCCAGCACCGCGGCGGACCGCCCTCCATGCGCAGCTCGCTCGACCCCGGCCGGTCCGCCCCCGAACCGGCGCCCTCCTCGCCACCGCGCAGCACCACCCGGCCGTCCCAGGGGTTGTCGTAGAACGCCAGGTGGGTCCCGGCGTCCGCGACCACCAGCTGCACCGGCATCGTGATGTACAGCGGATCGGTCCCCGGCCCGAACCCGCCCTTCGGGTCGGTGTTCCACAGCCGGTACTCCCCGTCCCGCAGCCGCGGCCCCCGCGCCCGCCCGCCCAGCCCGAAGAACCGCGCGTCGGCCCCCACTTCGGCCCGCTGCAACCACCGCGCCCCGCCCCCCGGGCCACCGGACTCCCGCGCGGCGCCTTCCCCTGCGGAGCCCCCGGCATCCGCCACCGGATCCCACCACCGCGGCGGCAGCTCCCGCCGCAGCACCGCGCCGCCCGGCGTGCGCACCTCCACCGCCCCGTGCCGGGACACCGCCACCATGACCCGCTCCGACACCACCCGCCAGCCGCCGCCGGTGTCCGGCTCCAGCACCGCCCTCGGGTCCGGCTCCGGGCCGCTCCCCACCACCGCGTACGAGGGCGTCGGCTCCGCCCCGTCCCAGCCCCAGAACACCGCCCCGCCCACGGTCACCCGTACCAGCAGCTCCGAGCGCGCGAAACGCAGCACGCCCCCGCCCGGCCGGGCCTCGGTCCCCGTCAGCAGTCCCGGCACCCGCGCCCGCTGCGCACCCCGGCGCGGCAGCGCCCGCGCGTCCGCCCGCCGGTGGCGCCAGGCCGAGCGCCACGCGCGCCGCCCCCGCGCCGTACCGAGCTCTTTCACCGCACGCACCAGATCACGACCGTCCATGCCGCTCACCCTGCCACCGGCCCGCCGGCCGGCGGGGTGCGTTCAACTGCCGTTCACCCGGAAAACGATCACACCCGACCACCCGGGACAGCTCTGGTGCGGATGTCGATCACATGGCATGGTCCGTGTGAGCCGCCGCGCACACACCCGCGCACCGGTGGCACCGTACGCACACGAAGCGCGAGCCGCAGACTTGACCGGGAGCCGACCCATGACCTCAGCCACCCCGCCGGAACCCCTCTGGTCCCCGAGCCCGGACCGGATCGCGGCGGCCCGCGTCACCGCCTTCCAGGCCTGGGCCGCGCAGCGCTTCGGCGCCCCCGCCGAGGGCGGCTACCCGGCCCTGCACCGCTGGTCCGTCGACGCGCTGGACACCTTCTGGCAGGCCGTCGCCGAGTGGTTCGACGTACGCTTCACCACCCCCTACGAGACGGTCCTCGCCGACCGCTCGATGCCCGGCGCCCGCTGGTTCACCGGATCCACCCTGAACTACGCCGAGCACGCCCTGCGCGCCTCCGAGGACCCGGCCCGCGCCGACGACCCCGCCCTGCTCCACGTCGACGAGACCCACGAGCCCACCCCCGTCACCTGGGCCACCCTCCGCCGCCAGGTCGGCTCCCTCGCCGCCGAACTGCGCGCCCTCGGCGTCCGCCCCGGCGACCGCGTCAGCGGCTACCTCCCCAACATCCCCGAAGCGGTCGTCGCGCTCCTCGCCACCGCCGCCGTCGGCGGCGTCTGGACCTCCTGCGCCCCCGACTTCGGCGCCCGCAGCGTTCTCGACCGCTTCCAGCAGGTCGAGCCCGTCGTCCTGTTCACCATCGACGGCTATCGCTACGGCGGCAAGGAACACGACCGCCGCGAGACCGTCGCCGAGCTGCGCGCCGACCTCCCCTCGCTGCGCGCCGTCGTCCACATCCCGCTCCTCGGCACCCCCGCCCCCGAGGGCACCCTCGCCTGGGCGGAGCTGACCGCCGCCGACACCGAGCCCGTCTTCGAACCGGTCCCCTTCGACCACCCGCTCTGGATCCTCTACTCCTCCGGCACCACCGGCGCCCCCAAGGCGATCGTGCAGTCCCAGGGCGGCATCCTCCTCGAACACCTCAAGCAGCTCGGCCTGCACTGCGACCTCGGCCCCGGCGACCGGTTCTTCTGGTACACCTCCACCGGCTGGATGATGTGGAACTTCCTCGTCTCCGGCCTGCTCACCGGCACCACCGTCGTCCTCTACGACGGCAGCCCCGGCCACCCCGACACCGCCGCCCAGTGGCGGATCGCCGAGCGCACCCGCGCCACCCTCTACGGCACCTCCGCCGCCTACGTCATGGCCTGCCGCAAGGCCGGGGTCCACCCCGCCCGCGACTTCGACCTCTCCGCCGTGAAGTGCGTGGCCACCACCGGCTCGCCGCTCCCGCCCGACGGCTTCCGCTGGCTGCACGACGAGGTCGCCGACGACCTCTGGATCGCCTCCGTCAGCGGCGGCACCGACGTCTGCAGCTGCTTCGCCGGTGCCGTCCCCACCCTCCCCGTACACATCGGCGAACTCCAGGCCGCCTCCCTCGGTACGGACCTCCAGGCATGGGACCCCGCGGGCAAGCCCCTCATCGGCGAGGTCGGCGAGCTCGTCGTCACCAACCCGATGCCCTCCATGCCGATCCACTTCTGGAACGACCCCGACGGCAGCCGCTACCGCGACAGCTACTTCGAGATGTTCCCCGGCGTCTGGCGCCACGGGGACTGGATCACGATCACCGACCACGGCTCGGTCGTCATCCACGGCCGTTCCGACTCCACCCTCAACCGGCAGGGCGTCCGGATGGGCTCCGCCGACATCTACGAGGCCGTCGAACGGCTCCCCGAGATCAAGGAGTCCCTCGTCATCGGCCTGGAGGAGCCGGACGGCGGCTACTGGATGCCGCTCTTCGTCCACCTCGCCCCCGGCGCCGTCCTCGACGAGGCCCTGCGCAAGAAGATCGCGGCCACCATCCGCGAGCAGCTCTCGCCGCGCCACGTCCCCGACGAGGTGATCGAGGTTCCGGCCGTCCCGCACACCCTGACCGGCAAGCGCATCGAGGTCCCCGTCAAGCGCCTCCTCCAGGGCACCCCGCCGGCCAAGGCCGTGAACCCGGGCTCGGTGGACAACCCGGGCCTCCTCGCCTTCTACGAGGAGCTCGCCCGCACCCGGAGGTGACTGTCAGTGCCCGTGGCTACGCTGAGTGAGCAGGCTTCGCATCACTCAGGGGGAACCATGAAGGGCACGCCGCACCACACCACCCGAACCACCGGCACCACCGGCTCCAGCCGCACCGCCTCCCGCCGCCGCCGCGAACTGCGCCGCGAGGTCCCCAGCACCGTCGGCGTCCTCGCCGACCCCGGGGACTTCGCGGCCATGCGCGGCTACCGCAGCTTCGCCTCCCTCCACCGGGACGCGTACGAGGACTACCTCGACCGCGTCGAGGACCTCCTGCGCTCCCTCGCGGCCCAGGACATCCACACCACCGTCGCCCTCTTCGACCCCGAGGAGTACGCCGACTACTGCACCGAACACGGCCTCGACCCGGACAGCGCCCGCACCCGTACCCGCTTCACCGCCGAACTCGCCGGCCGGGCCGGGCGCCTCCCCTACACCGGCCAGCCCATCGAGGAACTCGTACCCCTCCTCGTCGACGCCTCCGTCCGGCAGGCGACCTGGGAGTACGCGACCGCGCTCCTCGGCGGCGCCGGCAGCTGCGCCGACTGCGGCGACGACATCGGCCGGGCCTCCTTCGAACGGGCCGTCGCCATCGTGCGCCGCCTCGTCGCGGGCGCCGGCCCGGGCCACCACCACCTCGTCTGCAGCGTCCCGGCCGAGCACGAACAGCTCCTCGCCGTGCTGCACGCCGAAGGACCCGCCGTCCCCTCCGACCCCGCCGATCTCACCGGCCCCGAAGGACCCGCCGGGCCACTGCTGACCGAGAGCCGCGACGCCCTGGAGTTCGTGACCGTCCTCGCCGGCGGCCTCGCCCTCGGCGGAGCCGGGGGACTGGTCCTGCGCAGCACCACCGAGGGCTTCCGCGACCGGGTCCACGGCTGGCGCCTCGACCGCGGCCGCCTGGTCCCCCTCACCGCCGCGGCCGTCTTCGACGCCTACTGCACGGACGCCGACACCGGCGACCCCGTCGCCCCCGAACCGGGCGTCGAATACTGCCCCGGCTTCGAAGTCGACCTCCCGGACCCCCACCACTAGAACCCCCAGCCACCAGCCCCTCCGGACACGGCCGAGGGGCCCCCGCCACCGGCGAAGGCCCCTCGATCGCACACACCCCGTACGGCTACTCGCCGGACAGCACCGCCTGGGCGGCCACCCGGGCCTCCTCCGCACTGTCCGCGGCGCGCGCCGCCGCGGCCGCGCGCTCGCACTGCGCGAGCGTGTGCTTGGCGAGCGTCGCCCGCACGTACGGAATCGAAGCGGCACCCATCGACAGGGAGGTGACACCCAGACCCGTCAGCACACAGGCCAGCAGCGGATCCGAAGCGGCCTCACCACAGACACCGCAGCTCTTGCCCTCCGCCTTGGCGGCCTCGGCCGACATGGCGATCAGGTCGAGCAGCGCCGGCTGCCACGGGTCCTGGAGCCGCGACACCGCACCCACCTGACGGTCGGCGGCGAAGGCGTACTGCGCGAGGTCGTTCGTACCCAGCGACAGGAACTCGACCTCCTGCAGGATCGAGCGCGCCCGCAGCGCGGCGGACGGAATCTCCACCATCGCGCCGAACTTCGCCCGCAGCCCCGCCTCGCGGCAGGCGTCCGCGAACGCCTTCGCGTCCGCCCGGTCGGCCACCATCGGGGCCATGACCTCCAGGTACACCGGCAGCCCCTCGGCGGCCTTGGCCAGCGCCGTCAGCTGCGTACGCAGCACCTCCGGGTGGTCCAGCAGCGTACGCAGACCCCGCACGCCCAGCGCCGGGTTCGGCTCGTCGCCCGGCGTCAGGAAGTCCAGCGGCTTGTCCGCGCCCGCGTCCAGCACACGTACGACCACACGGCCCTCGGGGAAGGCTTCGAGCACCTTGCGGTAGGACTCGATCTGCTTCTCCTCGGACGGCGCCTTCTTGCTGTCGTCCAGGAACAGGAACTCGGTGCGGAACAGACCCACACCCTCGGCCCCCGCCTCCACGGCCGCCGGCACGTCCGCCGGACCGCCGACGTTCGCCAGCAGCGGCACCTTGTGACCGTCCGAGGTCGCGCCCGGACCGGAGGAGGCGGCCAGCGCCGCCTTCCGCTCGGCGGCGGCGGCCTCCAGCTCGGCCCGCTTCTCCGCGCTCGGCTCCAGGAACAGGTCGCCGGTGCTGCCGTCGACCGCGATGACCGTGCCCTCGGCGATCTCACCGGCACCGGGCAGCGCCACGATCGCCGGTACGCCCAGCGCCCGCGCCAGGATGGCGCTGTGGCTGGTCGGCCCGCCCTCCTCGGTCACGAAACCGAGCACCAGCGCCGGGTCGAGCAGCGCCGTGTCGGCCGGAGCCAGGTCCCGCGCGATCAGCACGTACGGCTCGTCGCTGTCCGGCACGCCCGGCATCGGCACGCCCAGCAGCCGCGCCACGATGCGGTTGCGCACGTCGTCCAGGTCGGCGACCCGCCCGGCCATGTACTCGCCGGCTCCCGCGAGCAGGTCGCGGTAGGAGGCGAACGCGTCGTACACGCCCCGCTCGGCGGTGCTGCCCACGGCGATCCGCCGGTCCACGTCCGCGATCAGCTCGGGGTCCGTGGCGATCATCGCCTGGGCCTCCAGCACGTGCTGGGCCTCGCCGCCGGCCAGCTGGCCGCGCGCGATCAGATCGGCCGACACGGCTTCCACGGCCTGACGGGCGCGCCCCTGCTCGCGCTCCGCCTCATCCGCGGTGATCTGCTTCGCCGGCGGTTCGAGGACCGCCGTGCCCATGTGCCGAACCTCGCCGATCGCCACCCCGTGGCTCACGCCGACGCCTCGCAGCGTTGTCTCCATTTCACCCGTCTCCGATTGGGCGGCGGTCTCTTCCGCCGCGGTGGATGTCCGACTCGCCCGTGCGGGCGGAGGCGTCACTGCCAGCTGAAGAGCGCGTCGCCGGCCTTCAGGTCCCCGGACTCGACGACGCCGGAGAGGGAGTCGGGGGTCGCTTCGAGCGCCACGACGGGGCAGATGGGGGACTTGCCGGCGGCTTCGACCGCGGCCGGGTTCCAGCGGATGACGGCCTGACCGCGGGTCACGGTGTCGCCCTTGTTCACCAGCAGCTCGAAGCCTTCACCGTTGAGCTGGACCGTGTCGATCCCGAGGTGCGTGAGCACACCGTGACCCTCACCGTCCACTACCACGTACGCGTGCGGGTGCAGGGAGACGACCACGCCGTCGACGGGGGACACCGCCTCCGAGGCCTCCCGCACGGGGTCGATGGCGGTACCCGGACCCACCATCGCGCCGGAGAAGACCGGGTCGGGCACTGCCGCGAGCCCAATGGCCTGCCCGGCAAGAGGGGACGTCACGCTGGTCATGGGGGCCTCCCAGGGGGTGGGGCTTTTCGTGTCGCCGTCACTGCCTGTTGCGGACGGCGTACTCTTCAGAAGGATAAGTCACGGGTTGTTCGGGTTCGCCCGATGTGGGTCCCGATCCGGACTGGCCCTTCGGCACGGAGACTAGTGGACTAGACCGGTGGACTAGACCATACGCCTCATCCGATTTGCCTGAGCACCACAGGGCCTGTACTGTCGTGACTCCCGCCAGGACGAGTCGTGTGAACTTCTCACGAACATCCCATGGACGGGAATCCTCCCTCACAGTGCAGATCTTGATCTTGGCCTCTTCGTGCGCATTTTCGGATGCGAGGAAGAGTGGTCCGGGAGACGGAAATCCACTGGTAGGGTTTGGATCGCCGGAAAGGGAAAGCGCGAAAGCGCAGAACCTCGAAAGCGCCGAGGAAATCGGACACGAAAGAGTCTGATAGAGTCGGAAACGCAGGAAAGAACAGAACGAAAGCCCGGAGGAAAGCCCGCGAGGGTGAGTACAAAGGAAGCGTCCGTTCCTTGAGAACTCAACAGCGTGCCAAAAATCAACGCCAGAAGTTGATACCCCGTCCACTCCGGTGGATGAGGTTCCTTTGAAAAAGACCTGTCTTCGGACAGGCAATTACACAGCGAGGACGTTGTGGCGCGTCGGTCTTATTCCGACATGACG